>CAZYVH010000031.1:0-30369 GCA_964650905.1 uncultured Wenzhouxiangellaceae bacterium
CTGGCAACGGGAACGTACGATCATGCAAAGACTCTTTGCGGGTGATGAAAATCCGTTTGCGCTGACAAGCTGACCGTTACCCGATACCCTCACGCACACGCCGACGTCGAGGGATTTTCTTACAACAGCCAACGTCAATCTGCCATAGCCCAACCAGATAGCGCCTCCCACACTATGGATTGGTTACCAACAGTACGTGCTCTTGGGCGAGGATGGGTCAGCAAACATGGTCAATGGAGTGGCCGACTGTGCCGGCCCGACGGTTTATCACCGCCGGCGCCCGGAGCACACAGTACGACACCGGGCAGTGCGGGAGAATCTGGAGACTTGGCTGAAGCATCAGCCGATGACGTCCTGGCTCACTGGTCCGGGCTGGGTTATTACGCCCGTACCAGGTCCAACTGCAGCCAATGCCCCGTATCAAGTGACTGCGAAGCAGCCACATCAGATCGCGTAGCACACTACCCTGCTCCGCGTCCTCGTTTGAGTATTACAAAAAAGACATTCCAGATGCTGATCCTTATAGATGAAAACGGAAACGTACTGCTGGAGCGGCGTCCTCCTGTGGGTATCTGGGGTGGTTTATGGGCGCTGCCTGAAGATGAAAACGCAGAGCTGATACGCCAGCGTCTGGGCATTGCGGATCATGTGCTGAGGTGATTACCCAGCCTGCAACATCAGTTGACCCACATGCAAATGACCATAAAACCTTTAATCGGCGTTACCGCAACTGTTGCAACAGGCGTAGAATGTGACAATGATTTACGCTGGTTCGGACAACATGAATGGCCCGCACTTGGCCTGCCAAAACCGGTCCGGCAACTGCTGGAAACCTACCTGGGTCATTGATCGGGCTGCTCCAATACATTCAAGAAAGGTTTTGATATAGGTTTTTTTTCATGGTCTAATCTTGTTACGTATCCACCGAATTAGCAGTATTCTGCTTAGGCAACCATTTGGCGAGTTTCGACAACAAGTCTTCCAAATTGATCGGCTTGGTCACAAAATCATTCATACCAATTTTCAGGCAGTCTTTACGATCCTCTTCGAAGACGTTAGCGGTCAACGCCAGGATAGGGAGGTCCTCTTTTCCTTCCATGGAGCGGATCAAACGGGTGGCTTCCAGGCCATCCATCTCAGGCATCTGGATGTCCATCAGCACCAGGTCATAGTCGATGGTGTGAACCTTTTCCACGGCTTGACGGCCGTCTTCCACTGTATCCACGACCAAGCCCGCACCACTGAGCAAGGCCACCGCCACTTCGCAATTGATGACATTGTCTTCCGCCAACAGGATGTGTGCACCGTTATGATGGGGAAGCGGTCCTGACCCGGTGATCTCTGGTGCGACTGTGTTCGGCATCACATCTTGGCCACGGCCCAGCTTCGCAGTGAACCAGAAGGTGCTGCCCTTGCCGGGCTCACTTTCTGCCCCCGCTTCACCACCCATCAACTGGGCCAGGTTCTGGTTGATGGCCAGCCCCAAACCGGTGCCACCGTGCTTGCGGGTGGTGGAGACATCGGCCTGTTCAAAGGCATGGAACAAGTCGGCTAACTGGTCGGGCGCAATACCGTCACCGGTGTCGGTCACCTCAAAGCGTACCAGGATGCCGTCATTGTTTTCTTCCAGTTTCTTGGTACGCACGAAAATCGTTCCCCGCTTGGTGAACTTGATGGCGTTGCCGATGTAGTTAACTAAAGCCTGGCGTATTCTGGTCGGGTCACCCCGAAGCCAGTGTGGTGCTTCGTTTGTAGCTATTTCAAAGGCCAATCCCTTGGACCTGGCTTGCTCAGTGAACAGCATTTGGACATCATACAAGATTGCATCCAGATGAAAATCCTTATTCTCCAGGGTCAGTTTTCCGGCTTCGATCTTGGAAATATCCAGGATGTTATTAATAATCGACAGCAGGTGCTGGGTGGCGGTATCGATCTTGTCCAGGCGCTCTGACTGTTCCGCTGTCGTATCGGTTTGTTGTATCAGGTGGGTGAGCCCAATAATGGCGTTCATCGGAGTGCGAATTTCGTGGCTCATATTGGCCAGGAAACTGCTCTTGGCCTGGTTGGCCACTTCGGCCCTTTTGCTGGCTTCTTCCAACTGACTGGTGCGTTCATTCACCAATTCTTCGAGGTGATGTTGGTGTTGCTCCAGTTCCTGTTGTAGCTGTCTGCGCAAGGTGATGTCGGTCATGCAGAGCAGAATATTTGATTCGTTTGATTCCCGAGCATGTCCCGCGTCAAGATGAACAAACAAATCCCCGGCATCAGGTTTCTTCATCTGCAATTCGCAGTTTGAAATCCCTTCTGGTTCCCTGTAGCTCTTGATCAGGCGAAAAAACTCGCCCTGATCATGGGCAGCCACAAAACGGTGAAATGCCTGTTTCACAAGGAGGTTTCTGGTAATACCCAGCATCTCGGAGCCTGCCAGGTTTGCTGCAATGATCAGACCTCCTTTTGAAACAGTAAAATAACCGACAGGCGCAAACTCATAAAGGTCAAAATACTTGTCAAGGGTGTCCTCCAGTTGTAACTGAGTCTGACGCAATTCCTCATTCTGCATTTCGAGTTCAGTTTGGTAGACACTTAGCTCATGTACCAATTTCCGAGTATCAAATTGGACAGAATCGTCGATAAGCTCCTGATGGCTGTCCAACCAGGCCTCGGCCTTGCTTCTGAGTTGTTGTTTATTTCCCATTTCCCAGCTTTCTATGTGATACGCCCCCTCCTTGAGAGCCTTTTTTGATCCTATCCTTCAATTATCCGCCCGGATCTGAGAGTACCTTCAATGTTGCCTGATTCATACTTGATCAGAACGTTATGCCAGGCCACAAGGTGCTCCGAATTTCCCTTGTCCAGTATGGGGCTTTCAAAGAACTCATCAGGCTCAGTCTCACCTGCCAATATTCTTCTAAAGGAAGCGACGGCATCAGCGCGCAGACTTGCTGGAACAACGGTTTCAAACCAGTCCATCCCGATGATTTCGTCCACACCGTAGCCAATTAACTCGCAACCCATTCGGTTCATCATGCTGATCTTCCCATCTGAATCGAGGGCAACAACGATTGAATCAACCACGTCAATACAACGCTGGGCCCTGTAACGCTCCTTCATCGTAGCGCGCTGTGCCCGCTCTTGCTCAGTAATGTCTTCAAAGGTGATCACAACACCGTCTATCACATTAGCAACCGTTCTATAAGGTTGAATTCGCATCAGGTAGATGCTGGTTTCATATGATTCTACTCGATTTTCCAGGGGGCGAAGATCGGTTAGCACCTCGTTTCCATATTTTTCTAAATCTACATCCCTGAGCACGGACGAGAAATGTCCGATTGGGCGTCCGATGTCAGAACCCTCGAGCGGAATGATAGACCTGCACTTGGGTGTAAATCGTCTTACCTGCATATCCGTGTCTAAAAACAATGTCGCAATCCCGGTGCAATCGAGCAGGTTTTTCATGTCATCATGCGTCTTGGACAACTCATCAATGCGGCCCTGGAGTTCTGTATTGACAGTTGCTGACTCTTCATTCAAGGATTGCAATTCTTCCTTGGAAGTTTCCATTTCCTCATTGGTGCTTTGGAGTTCTTCATTGGTTGATTGCAATTCTTCGTTGGTTGACTTGAGCTCTTCATTTGAAGTTTCCAATTCTTCAATGGTGGTCTGCAGAGTCTCCCTGGTGAACTGAACTTCCTGTTCAAGTTCCGCGGCAGATTTTCTCCTGGCGTTTCCAATTGGGCTTCGTTTTGGCTTGCTTTTTGGCTTGCCGGTCTGGCTGGCCCGTTCAAAGCTGACTAACAGAAGTCCTTGCACCTGGGCTTCACCCAATATCGGTGACACTGTTAAATTTATGAAGATTTGATCGCCATTGGTCTTTATGGTTATGCCGGTGTGGACTACTTTTTGTTTATGCATCCTGGCCCGTGTGATTGCCGAATTTAACTCGGTCCCTAAACCCTGTCTTGCCATCCCAACAACATTGACACTGATTTTCCCCTCGGCTGGCTCAAGAAACTGTCCGGTTCGACCATGGATGTAAACCACATTGTTGTCACGATCAATAATGACGCATGGTGGTGCATCACTTTGCTGCAAAATAGTCTCCGCTAACTGAAGAGCACTCAATTCTTCGACACGCCTGACATGTTCAGATGGATCAGCAAAATCCGCAACGTTTGGCTTGACATCAACCTGGAAGTTAATAGGTGGGTTAATATCCGCCGCTGAGATTTGGCGCTCGAATATCTTCCACTTCTTGTCAACTGGCTTGAAGAAATTGACTTCCTGGCCAACCGATTCGGAGGTACCCAGGAAAAGGAAACCGTCTGGTTTCAGACTGTAATGAAATATTGGTAATAGCTTTTTCTGAAATTCCGGGCTGAAGTAGATCAACAGGTTCCTACAACACAGAAGATCGAGTTTTGTGAACGGTGGATCCTTGATAATGTTCTGCGGGGCAAATACCAACATTTCCCGGATGATCTTTTTGATACGAAAAGTGCCCCCCTCTTCCTTGGAAAAATATCGTTTCAGGCGTGTCTGGGAGACATCAGCATGAATACTTTCCGGATAAACACCCGCGCGAGCCTGAGCAATGGCATCCTCATCAATGTCAGTACCAAATATTTGTACATTCACGTGGCACTTTTCCTTCTCCATATGCTCGTGTAAGAGCATGGCGATTGAATAGGCTTCCTCACCACTGCTGCACCCCGGCACCCACACCCTGATGGTATAGTCCTCGGGTTTCTCAAGAAACAAACCAGGGATTACTTTCTTGGCCAGCGCATCGAAAGCTTCGGGGTCTCTGAAAAAATTGGTGACACCGATGAGTAACTCTTTGAACAGTATTTCCGACTCTTGATCGCTGGCTTGCAGGTGCCGGACATAACCTTCAATATTGTCTATCTGGTGTACATTCATGCGTCGCTCTATGCGGCGACAAATGGTATTCATTTTGTACTGTGAAAAATCATGATTGGTCCTGGCCCGCAGAACTATGAATATCTTTTGAAGAGCATCAGGAACTTTGCCCATGTCAGGGGCCACCCTTGGAACGACTTCACCAGCAGCGTGCTGTTGATACTTGACCAACTGTTCAGGCATCTTCTCAGGAGCGAGCACGTAGTCGGCCATCCCTGTCGCGATGGCGCTCCTGGGCATGCCATCATATTTGGCCGATTCTTCACTTTGAACCATTACCAGGCCGATTTCGCCCTTAATCGCCCTCACGCCGAGGGTCCCATCTGAACCGGTGCCTGACATGATAATGCAGCCGGCGTTAGCGCCCTGATCTTTGGCAAGATCCCTGAAAAAATTGTCGATGGGTAAATTGGAGGTGCGCGGAGATGGCAAATCCATCAACTGCAGGACACCACGTAGGATGCTCATGTTGTGGTTGGGCGGAATCACGTAGATTTGATTAGGTGCCACTTTGTGGCCGTCTTTGACCTGATTGACTTTCATCCTGGTGCTTTTTTGCAGAAGCTCAGGAAGAATACTGACATGGGAGGGATCGAGATGCGCGACTACGACAAAAGCCATCCCACTATCTATGGGCATTGCCTTGAAAAAAGACTCAAATGCTTCAAGACCGCCTGCCGAGGCGCCGACACCTATGATGGGAAAACCATGACGTGCTTTGCGAGCAGTCTTGGAACGGGTTGTCTCGACCACGAGATTGTTAGCCGAGGTTTTTTTTGACTGTTTTTTTTGGGAGGACTTTTTACCGGATTTTGTAGCCGGCTTCTTCTTAATGGGCATTTCTTTCTCTCCAACTTGATAATGTTGAAATCATTGGATTTCAATACCTCGGAATTTGTGACTTGGCACACCCGTTTTAAGCGTTGGAAACCAATGTCCGCCTATTCTCGCGTTGAGTATTCCATTATTTCACTTGTATATCCAGATAAGACTGTCCCGCCCGTTGACCCTCAGATTGACAATTGCCGGTTGTCGATTGATTTGCATGGAAAATCCCCGAAAACAATCACAAGCAGATATTGCTTACCACAAAAATGAGTTATTTGCAAATGTGGTGTATGGCCATTCAAACCGCAACCTGCAATTGAATCCAATTCTACTCGTTCTCCATCTTTAAATTTAACGCCTCTGATAATATCGACCAGCAGCCGATAACCACGTAATCTCCGCCAGTTTTTCTGTGCTGTCGTCATCAGCTTCCAGGCCATTGCCAGGGTTGTTTTTCGACTGCCGCAGTTCTTGGTTCTGGTCGTTCTTAATCTCACGGTCGCAAAGATCGATTCAATCGGATTGCTGGTCCGGATGTGCTGCCAGTGCACCACCGGAAAATCATAAAAAGCCAGCATCGAACTTTTATCTTTTTCCAGACGCTTCATGGCACCTGGATATTTATCTTCAAATCGCTTGATATAGCTGTCAAAAGCCTTGTGGGCGTTCTTCCGGGTATCTGCCATCCAAATATCATGCAGCGCTTCCTTGATCTTTGGCTGCATGGTTTTGGGCACCTTGTTCAATACATTGGCCGTCTTATGAACCCAGCAGCGCTGTTGCCTGGTCGTTGGCCGAGGCCTTTGAGTTGCAGACACTGAGTCTGGATTTTGATATGACCATGGCCGCAGCCTTGCAGGCCCAGGGTTGGGATGATCTGGACACGGACCGTTATGGCGAGATTTACCGTCTTTGTGGGCGCGCATCGGAACGCGAGCAGCAGATTGAACTGATCCGCCGCCTCGGTCTGCAACTCAATCGGCTGGTGCATCACCGCTTGGTGCTGTTGTTGATCAGAATGCTCAGAGGGCCGGCGCTGGCGGCCGGTTTTGGTTTGTTACAGACTTTTCTTGAACAGGGGCTGAAGGCCTTTCGGGTGATGGGTGACGGTACCCAATTTATCGATACCATCTGGCAACGGGAACGTACGATCATGCAAAGACTCTTTGCGGGTGATGAAAATCCGCTCGGGATGAAAACCTAAACTTCGCCCTCAAAGTTGCAGCCAAAATGTTCTTCCAGGTAACGTACGATTTCCTGCTCGATCGGCCCCTTTAACAGCATGAGCATAAAACCCAGGTTGGCCTGGACCCGGATTTCACCCTGAGTGATCAGGATCCGGCCATCGACGCCGGGCCGTTCAAAATGGATAACTTCTTCCTCCCAGCCATAATCGATATCAAATTTCTCAGCCAGGTCGCGTGACAACTCATTAGCAGCATCGAGGGCTTGCGCGTGGCTGAGGGTGTGTTGTGCGTGGATGTCGATGGTGGGCATATGTCACTCAGTTTAGTCCACTCAGGACCGTTCCTGCCAGTAAGACATGTGTGGCGGCAGGCAGGTGAATACCCCTCAGATTCAATGTATTTAGCTTAAAGCTTTTTGTTTTCCATACGGTGCCGTATAATCGGTCGGTAATAATACGCTTGTGTATTGGCCGTTGGTCTGACTATGTCCGGTGCATCTGCTTAAAAATTTGTTCGGTCCAGCCCTCGAGCGGTTTTCCCCCATCGCCGACTTGAAGGTGCGATCCGGTGGGCAGTATGTTCCGCTTTGGCATAACAGACATCAAGGCATATAGACAAGAACGTACCGGTCTGCAAGGGACCAAATAAGTCGTCATCACTGAGGGTCTAGTCATGTACAAACTTGGTCGATTTTCACCTCCTTCGTTTCTGGTTCAAGCGCTGGTATTTTCCGCTTTGCTCATATTTATCCAGCCGGCCTGGTCTGAAGATTTCAATTTTCCGGGTCTGAGTGGCACCGTCACGGTGACCGAGGATCAATATGGAATACCCACCATCAAAGGCGATAAGGAACTGGACGTAGTCTTCGTGCAAGGCTACCTGCACGCGCGGGACCGTTTCTTCCAGATGGACCGCGACCGCAAGGGTGCTGCGGGACGCGCTGCTGAAATGTTCGGAGCCTCGGCACTGGCCTCGGATGTGCAGACGAGGACACTGGGTCTGGGCCGCGCGGCCACCAGGACCTGGCAGGCGCTGGACGCGGAAACCAAGGGCTGGTTGCAGGCTTATGCCAACGGCGTCAACACCTGGTTGAACAGCAATCCACTGCCACCGGAGTACACGGCCCTTGAGATCACCAGGACCGATCCCTGGACACCACTGGACAGCGTCCTGATCGGCAAAGGCCTGGCGGCTGGATTTTCACTCAGCTTTGACGATGTGGATTCCACCATCAAACTGGGTGCCTACTCACAGGTGGGCGCGATTGCCGGGTTCGATGGTCAGGCCCTGTTTTTCGAGGACACCCATCGTTCCGCACCACCGGATGATCGTGTGACCGATCCGGATTTCCTGACAGGTGCAGGTGCGATGGCCCAGTCCAGTACACAAGATTCATCTTCAACCAGTAAAGGGAAACCCACCATTGAGCATGTTGGTGACCGAAGCATCTCTGAAAAGACGCTGCGCTTGGCCCGGCAGGTTCGCGATAGCATCAACAACGCTCCACTGACACAAAAATATGTGCAATCACCCGAAGAGCCTAATGGCAGCAATGCCTGGATGGTTTCCGGTGAGCATACCGCAAGCGGTAATGCCATGATCGCCAACGACCCGCACCTGACCATGGACACACCGGCCATCTGGTATGAAGCCCACCTGGTTTTTGACAAGGATGGTAAAGAATGGCATGTCAACGGCGTTAATCCACCCGGCGAGCCGGGTGCCTTGCTGGGTTGCAATAACGATGCCTGTTGGGGCATGACCGTCAACCCGCTGGATGTTACTGACTTTTTCAATGAAGAATTTCTGACCAACGCATTGGCCTTGCCAACGCACACTTTGTATAAGGGCAATCCCGAACCGATACAGCAGGTGTTCAATTCCTGGTTTGTCAACGTGGTGGGTGACGGTGTTACGGACAATATGGTCCGCGCCAACGTGGGCTATACCGAAGGTGGCATCACACTGGTGATACCGCGTCGCAATGACGGCCCGGTTCTGAGCATCGATGGCAATTCGGGGCTTTCCATGGCCTATACGGGTTTTCGCGATACCTATGAACTCACCATGTTCCGTAAACTGGACCTTGCATCCAACATGGATGAATTCAAGGACGCGCTGCAGTATTTTGATATTGGCGTACAGAATGTTTATCGCGCGGATGTGGAAGGCAATATTGCCTGGTTCACGACCTCCGAAAAACCCCTGCGTGAAGACCTGGCAAACTTTAGCATCGATGGCCTGCCACCCTGGTTTATCCGCGATGGTACTGGCGCTGCGGCCAACGAATGGTTGCCGGTGATGCACCCGCAACCCAACCAGGCACTGGATTTTGAAATATTACCTTTTGATGAAATGCCACACATGGTCAACCCGGCCAAGGGTTTTGTAACCAATGCCAACAACGACCCGGTTGGCACTACACTGGATAACGTCCCGTACAACGAGGTTCGACCTGATGGTCAGGGTTTGTACTACCTCAGTTCACATTATTCCTCATACCGCATGGGCCGGGTCGACCGGGAGATCAAAGCGTTAATCGAAGCCGGCACACCCATCACGCCGGATGACTTCAAAAATATCCAGGCCAATGTCAACCTGCTGGACGCCGAACTCGTAGTGCCGACCCTGATGGCTATCATGTCGCAGGTACCGGTACCACCGGGCTCACCGATGGCGCAGGCGCTCGACGTGCTCTCAACCTGGGATTACAGCGCCCACACCGGTATCGCTGAGGGCTGGGATGCCGGTGATGACCCGATGATGATGACCGAACCGGACGCCACCGAGGTGCGCAACAGCGCTGCGGCGACGGTCTGGGCCATGTGGCGTTCCATGCTGGTTCAGAACACCATCAACGCAACGCTGGCCGCCTACGGATTGGGTGATTACCTGCCGCAAAGCAGCCTGGCTTACAATGCATTCAAACACCTTCTGGAAAATTACCCCACCACGGGCGGTGTCGGTGCATCCGGTATCAACTTCTTCTCACAGGGTCTGGCCGAAACCGTGGCCGGCAGTCTGCAGATGGCCCTTGACCGGCTGGCATCCGATGAGTTTGCACCGGCCTTCGCCAATTCCACCAATGTGCTGGATTATGCCTGGGGTAAATTGCACCGCATCGTATTCAACCACACACTGAATGTCGATCCTTTCAATGTACCGAACGGGGGTGGTTTCGTGGACCTTGCCCCGGATCTGCCGGGTCTGTCGCGGCAGGGTGGTTATCAGGCCGTGGATGCCTCCTCACACAGCGCCACGGCGGACAGCCTGAACGGCTTTATGTTTGGTCACGGCCCCAGTCGCCGTTTTGTCGGCGACATGGACCCGCTGGACATAGATGCCCAGGAGGTGATCCCCGGTGGCCAGAGCGGGGTGTTTTACAGTCCCAATTATTCCAGTCAGCTACCCCTGTGGCTGACCAACAGTTACCACGACATGGCATTGAGTGACGCGCAGGCCCAGGCTGTCGCAGTCTCTACAACCACATTTGGTCCTGTTACAGGTGCCGTGGCTTCAGATGAGGAGAATAACAATGAATAAGCGTCTGATTCTGGTTCTCCTTGCCTCCTGGTTCGCAGTCGACGTTATGGCTGCACCTGTTGTCCTTCCGACCAACAAGGACGGCAGCATCATCACCGGTGTACTGACCGCGGATTTCGACCCGGCCAACAGCGTGGCGCCGATTCCGAGTAACCTGTTCTTCCTCGGCACGACGGATTTCACACTGAACGTGCCACTGGGGGAGGGCGACGACCCGAACGACTATGGCAATCCGCTGGTGGCGCTGAGCGCCCTGGACGGTTTCAGCACCACTGAAAAGTGGGTGACGACGTTTTCATCCGAGCCCTACGCGCTCGACCCGGCGACCATCATACCGGGCCAGACCGTTCGCATGTTCGAGGTCAGCACCGTGTTCGGTACGATCGTGGCGGTCAGCGGCGTGGTGCGTGAACTGACCCCCGGACGCGATTTTATCGCGCTGGCCAGCGGTAGCACCGTGGCCATCATTCCGACCAGCCCGTTGCAGGAAATGACGACCTACATGGCCGTGATGACCAATGGCATCAAGGATGACCACGGCAACGATGCGACACCGGACACGACCTATTTCCTGTCGAAAAGGACGGGTCCCTGGGTCGATGCACAAGGCCACAGCACCGACCCGCTGGTCGATGACGCCAGCGCGGCGAGCCTGGAAGGCCTGCGCCAGATGACGCTTGGCCAGGAAGCGGCAGCCGCCGGCATGGGCATCGACCCGGCGGATATCATCCTCAGCTGGACGGCACAGACCGAGTCGATTACACCGGTGCTGAAGAACCTGCGCAGCATTGCCCGTCCGGCGCCCACCGTTTTGGGCCCGACCGGTGCGACCACGGCAGCCGTCGGCGGCGCCGGAATCGCGGACGTCTATGCCGGGACCATCACCCTGCCGTATTACCTCGGCGTGCCGAGCGCGGAAAACCCGACGGCACCCCTGACCGGTTTCTGGCAAGCGGCGCCGGGCGCGTACGTCGCGCCGTTCGACTCCCTGGGGCTGGATCCGACATCGACCCACGTTACCGTGGCCAATCCGTTCCCGGTGGTCACCTCCATGCAGACCGTGCCGTTGCTGATGACGGTTCCGAATGCCTACTCGGGTCACGCCAAACCCGCGAGCGGCTGGCCGGTGGTCATATTTGGCCACGGCATCACGCGTAACCGTACCGACGCCCTGGCGATCGCGGATACGCTGGCTTCCATCGGTTATGCCATGGTGGCGATGGATTTCCCATTGCACGGCATCAGCCCGGACGCGCAGCCGGAACTGGCGGGTTTTTATGTTGAAAACACCCCGTTTGCGCCCATTGCAAACGAACGCACCTTCGACGTGGACTATATCGACAATGCAACGGGTGCACCGGGACCCGACGGCTTGATCGACCCATCGGGTGCGCACGCGGTCTCGGCGGGCCTGGCCAGCATGCTGACCGGGCGTGACACCATTCGCCAGGGGGTGGCGGACCTGTCCGTACTGGCGGTATCCATACCCACCATGGACCTGGATGGCGATAAGCTGCCGGATCTGGATGGCGGCAATATCGCCTATACGGGTCAGTCCTGGGGCGCCATGCACGGCACCTTGTTGAGCGCCATCGAGCCATTGGTGACGCGCTCGTTCCTGTCCGTGCCGGGCGGTGGCATCGCGCGTTTTGCCGAAGCTTCGCCGACCTTCGGCCCGGTCATCCGGGCGGGTTTGCAAGCTGCCGCCGGGTTGCAACCGGGCACAGCGGATTACGAGCAGTTTTTCCTGGTCTTCCAGACGGTTCTCGATTCGGCCGACCCCATCAACTGGTCCGCCGAGGCGGCGCGCTACAACAACATCATGTTGCACGAGGTCGTCGGCGACACGGTCATACCCAATTATGTCGCAACTGCACCGTTGTCGGGCACCGAACCGATGATCGCGGTGATGGGTCTTCAAGCTTACAGCACCACCCGACAGGACCCGGATGGCCTGCACGCCGCGGCGCGTTTTCTGCCGCCGGCGTCACACGGCTCGCTTTTGAGCCCGGCGGATTCGCCCGCCGCGACGGCCGAGATGCAGCGGCAGATGGCTTCATTCATTGCCAGCAGCGGTCGCCAGATCATCGTGAATGACGAGAGCGTCATGGTGCCGGTGATCGAGGTACCCGCAGCGGATATCCAGGTGGGTGTCAGTGAAGTGGGCCATTCCAAATCCAAATCGAAACGCAAACCCGGGCCTGCTTCCGGTCCGGGTCTTCAAGCGGTGCACGCACCCGTGAAAAAGGGAGAGCAGCATGCAGATTAAATTCAAAAGCAGCGAAAACACGATAGCTGGTAAGCGACCTGATGGGGATATGCAAATGAAATCTCATTTTTTGAAACTGACAGGCAGCCTCGTGTTTGGTTTCATGCTGTCGGGACTGATGGTATCGTCGGTCAACGCAATGGATTTTTCCGACGGTGAGTGGTCGGGGAGTTTTGACACCACCCTCAGCTTTGGCGCATCCTGGCGGGCGACCGATGCCAGTGAAGACTATATCGGTAAAGGTGCCCTCAACCCGACCACATTTTTGTTGAATAACGCTGGTCAAAGGGCCGCCCCCGGACGCTGGTCGGTCAACAATGATGACGGTGGTCTGAACTACCCCAACTCCGGTGACTTGGTGTCAAACACCGCCAAATTCACCTCTGAGCTGGATGTAAGACGTCGCAATCACGGTCTTTTTACACGCTTTACCGGTTTCTATGACCTCGAGAACCATGACAAGGACTTCCTTTCTGATGAAGCGGACAAGCGGGTTGGCAAGAATATTCGCCTGTTGGACCTTTATGTCTGGGGCGAGGAGGAAATTGGCGAGCACTTCCTGAACTGGCGTGTGGGTCGGCAGGTGATCAGTTGGGGGGAATCCACCTTTATCCAGGGTGGTATCAACGTGATCAACCCGGTCGACGTGTCCCGCTTGAGGACAGCCGGCGCCGAGCTCAAAGATGCCTTCGAGGGTGTCAACATGCTGTGGGGCTCAATGGACCTGTCACAGAACCTGTCGGTTGAAGCACTCTACATGTTCGAGTACCGGGCAATCATTCCTGATCCTGCCGGTGCATTTTTCAGCACAAATGACATCGCGACACCGGGTGGATCCTACGTCATGCTGGGTTTTGGCGGTGTGCCGCAGCCTGTGATCAATCCAGACCTTTACGCCACGGTCTGTGGGCAGGGCAACTTCGGTGCGTCTGATGCTGCACTGCCGCCTTCGTTGATAGGGGCCGGTTGTGGTGCCTCTTTCCCACGGGCCGATACACGTTTTGCCAAAGACAAGGGCCAGTTTGGCGTGTCATTACGCTACTTCGCCGAGGGTCTGAATAGCACGGAATTTGCTTTTTTCTTCCTTAACTACCACAGCCGTCTGCCATTGATCAGCGGTTCTGCGATCACATCGCAGGCGCTCAGCAGCGGAAGCTACTGGACCGAGTATCCTGAAGACATCCATCTCTTCGGCGCCAGTTTCAATGCCAATATTGGCACCTGGGCGCTGGCCGGAGAAGTCAGCTACCGCCCGAATGCGCCGTTGCAGATCGATGACGTGGAGATATTGTTCGCCGGTCTTTCGCCGCTCAATCCGTTGATCCCGGCACCGGTCCTGCGCTTTAAAAGCCAGTTGGGTGAGGTGGCGCCCGGCCAGGAAATTCGTGGCTGGGAGGAACATAAATCCTGGCAGGCGCAGGCCACTACGACCAAGCTGTTCGGCCCGAATAATTTTCTCGGCGCCGACCAGATCGCATTCGTTGCCGAGGCGGGCTTCAATTACGTCTCCGACCTGCCGGAAAAAGACTATCTGCGCTTCAATGGGCCGGGTACCGATACCGGTGGTGGTGCGGATTACCTGACGGGTGATTTTCGTAACCCGTTGACCGAACCAGGTGGTTTTGCCGATGATTTTAGCTGGGGTTATCGCCTACTCATACGCCCCGAATACAACAATGTCATCGGTGCAGTGACGGTCTCCCCGCGACTGGCCTGGGCGCACGACGTCAGTGGTACGACCCCCGGACCGGGTGGCTCATTCATTGACGGGCGCAAGACACTCACGCTAGGTGTCGGGTTTAACTACCTGCAAAAATGGGTTTTTGATCTCGCCTACACCTCTTACACGGGTGGCGGAGCCTATAACCTGCTCCAGGACCGGGATTTCTATACCGCCAGCATCCGTTACTCATTCTGATCGATGGAGAATTTTATGCGAACTTTCACACAACACACGCTTTTATTCTGCATGGGTCTCGCCCTGAGCACCGGCTTGTTCACGAGCCAGGTCATGGCCGGCGCCCAACCCGACCAGATTCATCGACTCAGCGAGGACCTGACACCCATGGGTTCCGAGCGGGCCGGTAACGCCGAGGGCACGATCCCCGCGTGGACCGGTGGGATTACCACGCCACCGGCGGGCTATCAACCGGGTGACCACCACCCCAACCCGTTCCCGGATGACAAGCCGCTGTTTCGCATTACCGGCGCCAATTACGAGCAGTACGCCGACAAGCTGAGCGTCGGTCAAAAGGCCATCTTCGCCAAGTACCCGGATACCTATTTCATGGATGTGTACCAGAGCAGGCGCACGGTATCCTTTCCCGAGCGTATTTATGAAATGACCACCAAGAACGGCGGAACCGCGAAGCTGACCGAAAATGGCGAGGGCATCACCGGGGCCGCGGAAGGTTTCCCGTTCCCGTTCCCGGAAAATGCCTATGAATTGATGTGGAACCACAAGCTCAAGTACAAGGGAATTGGTGGTGTACGCTACAACACCCAGATTGCACCCACCGCCAGCGGTCAGTTTTCAGTGACCGTGATCCGCGAGGAGTTGCTGGGTCTGTACTACAAGCCGGGTGTCACCATCGAGGAGATCAACAATATTCTGTTGTATTTCTTCCAGGAGGTGGAGTCGCCGGCGCGTCTGGCGGGCAATATCCTGCTGGTGCACGAGACCCTTAATCAGACGGTAAAACCCCGTCAGGCGTGGATCTACAACCCCGGCCAGCGCCGTGTGCGACGCGCACCGAACGTGGCCTATGACAACCCGGGAACGGCCTCTGATGGTCTGCGCACCAATGACATGACCGACATGTTCAACGGCGCCATGGACCGTTTCGACTGGAAGGTGGTTGGCAAGAAGGAAATGTATGTTCCCTACAATTCCTACGGTGCACACGTTAAGGGCATCACCTATGATGAATTCATCCAGCCCGGCCATCTGAACCAGAACCTGATGCGCTATGAACTGCACCGCGTCTGGGTGGTGGAGGCCACGCTGAAGAAGGGTATGCGGCACATCAATGCCAGGCGCACTTATTACCTGGACGAGGACAGTTACCAGATCGTATTGACCGACCACTACGACGGGCGCGGGCAACTGTGGCGCGCCTCAGAGGCCCATTGCATCAATTACTACGATGTGCCGACCTTCTGGAGCACCATCGAGGCGCATTACGACCTGCAGTCCGGTCGCTATGTCGCCCAGGGTTTCGATAATACCACCGCGGTCAATACCTTTAACGTCGAAATGAATGCCAGCCAGTTCACACCACAGGCGCTGCGCACGCGCGGGCGGCGCTGAGTTAATTGAAAAAGCTGGCATTGGCCAGCTTTTTCGTCATAACGGATGGTTGTAATACATACCCAGGTGAGCAGGCCACGACAATTTTTTATTGCCGTGTCTGCTTTTCTGTTCTCCTGCCTGCTGGCAACATTTGTCAATGCTGCCCCCGGCAAAGACCAGGGCAAAGACATTGAATACGCCGAACACATGTCACTGGCGACAACATCCCTGTTGCTCGATATCACCCGTGTCGGGGACACGCTGGTGGCGGTCGGTGAGCGCGGGCATGTTGTTACCTCGCTCGACGGTGTTAGCTGGAAACAGGCGGATGTGGTGCCGACCCGCGCTACCCTGGCAACGGTATACAGCGTAGGCAATCGCCTGTGGGCCGGGGGGCATGATGCCACCCTCATCACCAGTGGTGATAAGGGTAAAACCTGGACACGACAATTTTTTGATCCGGACCGCCAGCAGGCGGTGATGGATATTCTCTTCACCGACGAGAATAACGGCGTGGCGATCGGCTCTTACGGTCTTTACCTGCAGACCGGTGACGGCGGGCGGACCTGGGAGGATGGCAGTGTTGATCCCGAGAGTGATTATCATCTTAACGCCATGCTGCGATTTGACGATGGCAGACGCCTGATTGCAGGCGAAGCGGGTTATTCCTATCGCAGCTTTGATGACGGTTTGAGTTGGGAAGCCATCAATATGCCTTACCAGGGTTCGATGTGGGGTGCATTGAGGACAGATGGGGCGTGCGTCCTGTTTTATGGTCTGCGCGGTCACGTGCTTGAAAGCTGTGATTTCGGGTCAATCTGGACCGAGCTTGAAACGGGTTCCAAATCCAGCATTTCAGATGCCGCCAAAGCAGGTGGCACAGTGTTGCTGGCGGCCAACGGCGGTACCATTGTGTTGCGTAGAAACGGCGTATTCAGTGTCCATCACCATTCCAGCGGCGTGGATTTCTCCGCGGTGCTCGCGCTGGGAGACGGTCACTTCCTGCTGACCGGTGAGGGTGGTATCTACTACTATCCGGAAACAGGTGAAACGGGAAACGGTGATGACTGATTCGAGCAAAACACGTCTGCACAGGATCGCCACGGTTCTGATCAACAACCGCTATGCGATCGTTGCGCTGTTTCTCGTCATAACCATCGGTATGTTGTACGCAATGTCTCAATTGCGTATCGAGACAGGTTTTAAAAAGCAATTACCGCTCAAACACGAGTATATGCAGACCTTTTTGCAGTATGAAAAGGAGTTTGGCGGTGCCAACCGTGTGCTGGTAGCACTGGTCGCCCGTGATGGCGATATGTTCACACCGGAATTTTTTGATGCCTTTGAGAAAATTACCGATCAGGTGTTTTTCATCCCCGGTGTCGACCGTGCCAGCGTGCGTTCGATATTCACACCGAATGTACGATTCGTAGAGATCGTTGAGGATGGTTTTGCCGGTGGCAACGTGATTCCGTCAGATTATGCACCCTCAAAGGAGATGTTCGAGAAGATACGTTCAAATATCGTCAAATCCGGTGAAGTGGGCCGACTGGTTTCAGCAGATTTTTCCGGCGCCATGGTGTGGGCCAACCTGATGGAGGAAAACCCCCAGACCGGTGAGAAACTGGACTATCGTGATGTCGCGGCACAGTTGGAAGCCATCCGCAGCGAATTTGAAAATGATGACATGACCGTGCATATCATTGGTTTCGCCAAGATCGTCGGTGATATTTCCGATGGAGCGCAGTCAGTCATCTGGTTCTTCCTGATTGCGTTACTGATGACCGCGACACTGCTATATGTCTATTCACGCTCCATCTGGTTGACGGTCCTGCCGCTTTGCTGTTCGCTGGTCGCCGTGATCTGGCAAATGGGTACCCTCAGTCTGCTGGGCTTCAGCCTTGACCCGATGAACATCCTGACACCGTTCCTGGTATTCGCGATTGGCGTCAGCCATGGTGTACAAAAAATCTCTGCCTGGACGGTGGAAAAGGAATTTGGTGGCCGCACACCGGATAACTGGGTCAAGGCGGGTGTCCATTCGGTTAAAGACATCCCTCGCCGCTCACCCATGCACGGTTCGCGCGAGGCTATCAAGAAATTACTGGCGCCCGGGGTTATCGCCCTGCTTTCCGATACGATTGGATTCCTGACAATCCTGTTCATTAACATACGGATTATCCAGGAACTTGCCGTTACCGCCAGCATCGGTGTCACGGTCATCATCCTGACCAACCTTGTGCTGCTGCCGTTATTGTTGTCCTGGGTGCAATTTAAGAACCCTACAAAATACCGTGAGCGGTTGCTCCACAACGCGGCCAAAAAGTCCCTGCTTTGGGAGTTCCTGGCCGGCTTTACTGAACCCCGGCGCGCCGCCTGGGCAATCGGCATCGCGTTCCTGCTTTTTGCCGGTGGTTATTGGCAGGCTCAGGGTATGAAGATCGGCGATTCTGAAGCAGGCGTGCCGGAACTGCGCCCGGAAGCGAGGTATAACCTTGATGCCGTACTGATTTCTCAGAAGTTTTCACTGGGTGTGGATGTTCTCACCGTGATTGCGGAAACCATACCCGATGCCTGCACCGAAAATTACAAGGTGATGGAAACCATTGACCGCTTTGCATGGCACCTGGCCAATGTACCGGGTGTGCAAAAAGTTATCACCTTGCCGATGGTGGCCAAGGTGGTCAATGCAGGCTGGAACGAAGGTAACATCAAGTGGCACATATTACCCCGAGACCGCTATGTATTGCGTCAGGCCCTGGGTAATATCGAGACCGACACCGGTCTGCTCAACTCGGACTGCAGCGCCATGCCGATCATGGTCTTTACCACCGACCACCGGGCCGAAACCATCGCCCGCATCGTGCAGAAGGTGAAAGAATTACGCGAGAGTCTGGATATCAATGACGTTTCATTTTCCTTACAGAATAAGGCGCTGGAAGAAATTGCCAGTGAGGACGATGTGACACCCGAACGTCTGAGGTTCCGTCTGGCTACCGGCAATGTCGGTGTAATGGCGGCTACCAATGAGGACATTGCGGCGGCAGAAAACCCCATGCTGGCACTGGTCTTTGGCTCGATCATTATCCTTTGCCTGGTCACCTATCGCACGGTACTGGGCACCCTGTGTATCGTCTTGCCGCTGGTGGTGGTTTCGACCCTGGCCGAAGCCCTGATGGCGGTCTATGGTATTGGTCTTAAGGTCAATACCTTGCCGGTGGTCGCGCTGGGTGTGGGTATCGGTGTCGATTATGGAATTTATATTTATAACCGGCTGGATATTCTTCTCAAGGAAGGATTCGATTTGCGCGAGGCCTATTACCGGACACTCAGATTAACCGGCCGGGCGGTCATTTTTACCGGTTTCACACTGGCGGCCGGTGTTGGTACCTGGGCCTTCTCGGCGCTGCAATTCCAGGCCGATATGGGTATCTTGCTGTCCTTCATTTTCCTCGCCAACATGGTCGGTGCCATCGTCATCCTGCCCGCACTGATCCGCTGGCTGATGCTGCGTAACAGGGAAACCATTGGCAAGCCGGCATGAGCCGGGTAAGCAAACTGCCCGGGCGGGTACCACGATTTAATTGTTTGGAATGACGCCTGTGACCCAAATGCCAGATGCGCTAAGAATCAACAACTAGTCTCCTTGGGGCAAGATGCAAGGGTTGCGTAAACCTACTATTTGTAGGTACGATCCAGTATCGGCGTTGTGGTATTGTATGTTGGATAGTCACGATAAATCATTAAAAAAATTGGTTTTATCTAAATAGTGTGGAAAATTTTAAAATTAATTTCCAGGTTCAGTAAAAAGTTGCGGCTACAATCGGTCGTTGGAATAGCTTACGGAGAAATAAACATGCAAAGTCAGCATAAGGTTTTTTTATTATTGGTATTCGGCATTTTGGTACTTGCCACGCCAATTCTGGCCAGTGCCCAGAACGTTCTGGAAGAAGTCACGGTTACAGCCCAGAAGCGTGAACAGAGCATGCAGGATGTCGGTATTGCCATTACCGCCTTTACCGGCGATCAAATGCGGGCATTGGGGGTAGAGGAAAGTTATGACGTAGCCGCATTTTCACCGGGTGTTCATATCAGCGGTAACATCGCGGGCCAGAATACACAATTTACCATTCGTGGTGTGACCCAGAACGACTTTAATGACATCATTGAGGCACCGACCGCGGTCTATCTTGACGAAGGATATATCGCCATTGCCCAGGCCCAGTCGTTTGCCCTTTTTGATATTGATCGCGTTGAGATTCTCAAGGGCCCGCAGGGAACATTGTATGGGCGTAATGCGACCGGTGGCTTGGTTCATTATGTCAGTAGAAAACCTTCCCTTGACGTGGCGGAAGGTTATATGGACGTGACTTACGGCATATTTGATACTTCCTCTGATGCAGATCAAGTGCGTTTTGAAGGCGCCGTGGGGGGGCCTTTAAGTGAGACGGCGGCGGCACGTGTGGCCGTTATGTACAACAAGCACGACGGTTACCTTGACAACATCTATCCATTTGCCGCGGTGGGTGCGCCCCCGGGACCCGGTGCCGGTGCTGATATGGGTACCGATGACACCTGGGGTGTTCGTGGCTCTTTACTATTTGAGCCCAATGAAAAACTGACAGTGAGCATGTCGGTTAACGTCGTAAAATCAGACCTCGCTACCGGCCCCTACCAGTCGAAACCCACCATTGGTGTTTATAACGCGGATGGCGAGTTGACAAATACACTGGATGTCACGCCCGGTGAAACCCGCCGGACGATTGGTCCTGATGGCTCAGATTTTGGCTCTGATCAGGATGACAACGGTGTTACAGACGATTTCTTCAATAATGCAACAGGCGCATTCGGTTCCGATGGGCTGATAGATGTCGGACGTCCGGCAGGTGCGGACTTCTGGGGTTATATTGACCCGGATGGGCTAGGTTGGAGAACCTCGGGTGATTTCGCCTTTGACGATTCAGCATTTGTCGATACCGAAGGTTACAACCTCAATATCAAATATGCTTTGAATGATGGCATGGATATGACCCTGATTTCAGATTACAAGGACTATAGTAAATTGGTGTTTATCGATGTGGACTCTGCTCCCGCCAATTATCTTACAAACTATGCTGGTGTGGACGGGAATAGTTTTACCCAGGAAATACGTTTGAATGGTGAGACAGACCGTAGCCGTTGGGTAATGGGTTTTTATTACCTTCATATTAAATCAGAGTCGGATAATGGTCTCAAGATATCCAAGGGTGGTGTGGCAGGCCCTGCACAGGACGTGGGTACAGACGCCTTGCTGAAGACGGATTCCTACTCATTGTTTGGCCAGGCCGAGTGGGACCTGAATGACAAGGTCACGCTGATCGGTGGTTTGCGTGCGATCAGGGAGAAAAAAGACGTTGATTTGCAAGCAGGTCTTTATTTTGGCAGCACCGACGCCCGTACCATTCACCAGGGTCCAATATTCCTGCCGCCTTTACCCTTTGGCCTCGCGACCAAATACACGGGCAGTACGTCCGACACATTATGGGCGGGGAAACTGCAATTAGACTACCATTCCACAGATGATCTGCTGCTTTATGCAGGCGTCAACCGCGGTGTCAAAGCCGGAAGTTTCAATGCTCCTCTGCTCGGCTCCTATATTTCATTGTTGTTCGCCACAGGCAATGACGGCATTCCTTACAAGGAAGAGGTTTTGTGGAACTACGAAGGCGGGTTCAAGTACACCATGTTAGATGGTCGCGCCCGCCTCAACGGTTCTGTGTTCTATTACGATTATAGCGACTACCAGGCATTTCTGTTTACCGGTATCGGTGGTGTTGTGATTAATGCAGATGCCGAAAACCAGGGCGTAGAGCTGGAACTGCAAATCTCACCGTTTGAAGGCTTCGATGCCTTGCTGAGTGGGAGTTGGTATGACGCGACAGTAAAAGATGTGCCGTTATTGATTGGATCTTCCAATACCCGCGACGTCGATCCAACCTACTCACCGGAAAAACAGTTTACCGCCATGGCCCGTTACGCGTGGCCGGCGTTGAATGGCATGCTGAATATTACCGGTGACGTCAGCTACTCAGATTCGTTTTACTATAATTTGAGAAACTTTGATGCTGACCAGTTTGACAGCTATGTCATGGTTAACCTGGGCTTGGGCTGGACCAGCGAGGATGGTCATTGGGAAGCACGTTTCAAGGTCAATAATGTGACCCAGGAACATGCCGGTATCCAGGGTTTCAATATTACGACGGGCTGCGGTTGTAATGAAATATCATTTCGTGCCCCACGCTGGTATGGATTCTCTGTTCGATATGCTTTTTAATCAAGTTAATTAAACGCCACAGTTTATGTGGCGTTTTTTTTTGCAAGCCGATCGGCGCTGTTCCGGTTACCGCGGTAATGTTATGACGGTTGTCGCAATGCAAGCTTGTCGATCTTGCCGACGCCGGTTTTTGGGAGTGAGTCGAGGAATTGGTAGCTGCGCGGTACCTTGTAGGGCGCCAGGTTTTGACGACAGTAAGCATTGAGTTGGTCGGCATCGACCGTGTGCCCGGGAGAGCGTGCTATAAACGCGCAGACGATTTCACCGCGATACTCGTCCTTAAGACCGATAACGGCTGCCTCGAGTACGCCGGGATGGCGGTGCAGCACTTCTTCTATTTCGCGTGGGTAGACGTTGTAGCCGGAAACCAGGACCATGTCTTTCTTGCGATCCCGGATATAAAGGTAGCCGTCTTCGTCCAGTTCGCCAATATCCCCGGTATAGAGCCAACCGTCGTGCAAAGCCTGCGTGCTTTCCTGCCTACGATTCCGATAACCGCTCATCACCTGCGGACCGCGGATGCGAATCTCGCCGGGTTGACCGGTGGTGAGTACCGTGCTGCCATCAGCTGCATCGACGATCTCGAGTTCCGTTTCCGGTAACACGAGTCCGACCGAGCCGGCTTTGTGGATACCGTTAAGCGGGTTGAAACTGATTACCGGGCCGGATTCAGACTGGCCGTAACCCTCCAGCACCGGGGCGCTTGTCGCATCCTCCCACTTCTGCAACAAGGCAGCGGGTAGCGGTGCTGAACCTGAATAGCTCAGCGACAGGTCCGGAAATGTCCTTTTGGAAAACTGCGGATCAGACATCAGGCCGATAAATACCGTCGGGCTGCCCGCCAGGATAGATATATGTTCATCGGCAAGTAAGGTAAATGTCGCATCGGGCGTATAACGCGGTAGTATCACCAGTGTCGCGCCGGCATAGACCGCGTTGTGCAGGCACATTGCAACACCGTAGATATGGAACAGCGGCAATATGCAAAGAATACGCTCGCCCTGTTTTGCATTTGGGTGTTTTGCAGTCGGCAACAGCGCTTCGCGTTGGCTGATATTCACCGCGATATTGCGATGACTGAGGTTGACCCCTTTGGAAACACCAGTCGTACCGCCGGTATATTGCAGGGTCGCCAGTTCCTCCGGCAGTGGCAGGGGCCCGGTCAGCGCCTTGTTGGTGGCATCAGCCAGCCAGCGCCCGTTGGAGGGTCCGAGTTGGATAATGTGCTCAATCGCCAGGCTGCTGGTGGCATCAGCGACAGTCTGGCGGGTCTGGCTATCATGGAGCAGCACGTGGGCTTGCGTATCGGCGAGTATCGGTTGCAGTTCCGAGGCGGTGTACAGTGGGTTCAGCGGCACTGCCTGGGCGCCGGCGGTATGAATAGCGAACATTGCAATACAGATGTCCACTGAATTACCCATCAACAAGGCAACCCGTTCGCCCGCCGCGCCGAGCTCACGCAGTTCGGCTGCAAATTCGGTAACGGCAACAAAGTATTGTTTGTATGACAGGCGGTCTGAGCCACAGACCAGGGCTTCCCGATCGGGCCAGCGTTCGGCCGCAGCGGCGAGCATGTGTACGACAGTTGGGTGGATATGGGGCAGGGTAGTCATTCAAATCTCACTCAACACATCATCGGCGACTTCGTCCAGGTTCTTTGCGTCGGCGAGAATCTGTCGTTCCAGCCAGCCGGATTCGGGCATCAGTTGCTGAGCAAAAAAAGTGGCGGTGTTGCGTTTGTTCTGATGCAGCGCCGAGTTGCTGTTGGCGGCAGAGGCCATCCTCAGCCACATCCAGCCGCTGCCGACCAATCCTGCCAGCCTCAGAAACGGCGTCGCGGCGGCTGCGCTGTCGCGTGGGTCCAAGGTTGCTTGTAACAGGTGCTTTGCACAGCTTTCCAGCGTTGTCAGTCCCCCCGTCAGGGCATGATGTATCGATTCGGCATGCACCTGGCCCACCGTACGTGCCAGGTCTGCATGGATGTGCCCTGCAAATAACTGCATCCGCTGCCCATCGTCGCGGATGAGCTTGCGTGAAACCAGGTCCAGTGCCTGGATACCGTTGGTGCCCTCGTAGATGGCGCCAACACGTGCATCACGCACATACTGCTCGATGCCTGTTTCGCGTACGTAACCATAACCACCGTGCACCTGCAGAGCCAGGTTGCTGACTTCGGTAGAGGCATCTGTTGCACAGGCCTTGCAGATCGGCAGCAGCCAGTCTGCGAGTGAGCTGGCAGCTTTGCGCCGGTCAGTATCGGTATCGTGTTCAGCCAGGTCGAGTTGTCGGGCAGCCTCCAGCGTCAGGGCGCGCAGCCCTTCGGTGCGGGCGCGCATTGTCAGCAGCATACGGCGTACGTCGGGATGGCGGATGATTGATACTGCCGGTGCGCTGGACGGCCCACCCTGCTTGCGTTCATCCGCATAGCGCAACGCCTTTGCAGTGGCTGCACCGGCGATGGCAACACCTTGCAGCGCAACTTCGAGACGCATCGTGTTCACCATGGTGAACAGGGTAACCAGGCCGCGGCCCTGCGCCCCGACCGGCCAGGCCAGCGCATTGTCAAATTCAAGCACGCAGGTCGGCGATCCTTGTAAACCCATTTTATGCTCGATCGATTGCACACGGACACCGTTGGGGCGTGCCGTTGACCCGTCGGTGCGCAGTTTTGGCACCAGAAACAGACTCGTGCCACGTGTGCCAAGTGGTGCGTCAGGCGTGCGTGCCAGCACCATATGGGCGATTTGTGGGCTGAGTTCATGGTCACCGTAGCTGATCCAGATTTTGCTGCCACTGATGCGAAACGTGCCATCGCTTGAGGCCACCGCCCGGGTCTGAATTCGTCCGACATCCGAACCGGCCTGCGGTTCTGAAATACAGATTGTTGCGGTTGTTTCGCCGACCGTGAGCGCGGGTACGAATTGTTTGATGAGTGTCGGCGTGGCATGTTCCAGCAATAGTCTCACCGCAGCGCGTGACATCAGCGGCAGCATACAGAAGCTGATGCAGGCGCCATTGGTCATTTCTGCAAATGCCGCCTGCAGGACACGGGGCAATGCCTGTCCACCCCAGGCCAGTGGCAGGTCCATGCCGAGCCAGCCGTCCCGGCGCAATGTGTCCCACACGTGGTGAAAGATTTCCGGCAGAATGACCCGCCCGTCCCGCAACCGGGCACCTTCGAGATCAGCGATTGCATTGGCGGGTGCGAGTTTTTGTTCTGCGAAACGGGCACCTTCTTCAAGAACACCACGCACGATGTCATGATCTGCGTGGGCGAAGTCCGGCAAATTGAACAAATCTCCGATTTTCAGGATATCGTTCAAAAGAAACTGCAGGTCCGTCAACGGTGCGCGGTAGTGGCTCACTGGCATTCACCTGCATGACAGTGTCCGGGGTGCCTTTCCATTATCAATAACATGTCGCTGTTGTTGCCTGGACGAGTGGCTCGGATCCGTTCGGACCTGCCGACCGGATATATTATATACTTAAACTACATCGTAATAACTAATATCCCTTTCGGCCGAGGTCACATTGAAGGAGTACTGAGGTGGGTTTTCGAATAGGTGTGGATGTCGGTGGTACTTTTACTGATTTTCTGGTGGCTGCTGACGAAGGTGAGGCACGTATTTACAAGACCTCCACCAGTGGTGCGAATCCCGCTGAAGGTTTTTTCCGGGGGCTGGAAAAAGCTGCTGCTGACAACGCAATGAGTTTATCGGAGTTTCTGGCCCAGGTGGACGTGATTGTCCACGGTACGACGATAACAACAAATGCCGTATTGACTGGCACTGGTGCGATCACCGGCTTTGTGACAACCCATGGATTCCGGGATGTACTGAACATGCGTCGCGGCCTGAAAGAGCGACAATTTGAAAAGTACGCAGCTCCCGAACCACTGGTGCCACGGCACCTGATCCGGACCGTGAAGGAGCGCGTAACCGTCGACGGCGCGGTTATGACACCGCTTGATGAGAATGACATACTGGCTGCGGCTGACTACTTCCGGAAACAGAAAGTCGAGGCCGTCGCGGTATCGTACCTGTGGTCGTTTCGAAATCCGGCGCATGAAGAGCGCACCCGTGAAATCCTGCAGCGGGAATTGCCGGACATATACGTGTCCCTGTCGACCGAGATTCTGCCACAGATTCGTGTCTATGAACGGCACAGCACCACGGCGCTGAATGCCTACGTCGGCCCGGTGCTGACGAATTATCTGATACGCCTTGAGAAAGAACTAACTGAACAGGGTTTCGCCGGGACCTTGCTGATCATGCAATCGAACGGTGGCGTTATGTCACCACAGGTTGCACAGCGTTTCGCATCCAATACCCTTTTGTCCGGCCCGGCCGGGGCGCCGCAGGCCGGTATTTTTTATGGCGCCGGCAATCACTGCAGTGACATGATCACCGTTGACATGGGTGGTACATCCTTTGACATTGCCCTGATCAAGGACCGTACGCCTACTGTTACCCAGGATGGTTCGATTGGAGAGCATCGGCTGGCGTCGCCCATCCTCGACATTCACACCATTGGTGCCGGCGGTGGTTCAATCGCCTCGGTCGATGCCGGCGGATTGCTGGCCGTCGGGCCGGCCAGCGCTGGTGCACAGCCCGGCCCTGCCTGCTACGGCCGGGGTGGTAAACTGCCGACCGTGACGGATGCAGACCTGGTGCTGGGTTATCTGGACGTGGAGTCCTTCGAGGGTGGTGAACTGGAAGTCGATGTAGACGCGGCGCAGGCGGCAATCGAGCAGTACGTGGCGAAACCGTTGAAAATGGATCTTGTGGCTGCCGCAAAGGGTATCTACGACGTCGTCAATGCCAATATGGCTGCTGCCCTGGGGGTGGTCTCGGTGCAGCGTGGTTACGACCCCCGTGAATTTCTGTTGATCGTCGCCGGTGGCGCCGGTCCGATTCATGCCGTGCCGATTGCCCGCGAGCTCGAAATTCCGTTGATCCTGGTACCGCGCGAATCTTCTGTATTCTGTGCGGCGGGTATGCTCATCTCCGATCTGCAGCACGACTATGTACGCACCTATGCACACGACATTGATCATGTGAGCCGGGAGGACCTCGGCCGGCTCTATCAGGATATGTCTGAAGTTGCCGAACAAACACTGGCCGATGAAGGTATCAGCGGTGACCGGGTTGATATGCGTTTCAGCGCAGATCTGCACTACGTTGGGCAGTTCAACGAAGTTGAGGTACCGGTAGCGGCTGCGTTGTCGATGTCCGCTGTGGACCTCGAGGCCGTCGTGGAGGCATTTCATCAACGACACGACACATTGTATGGCTACGCGATGCGTGGCACGCCCGTCGAACTGATCAATCTGCGTGTATCCGCACGCGGCATAACGGTGAAACCGGAACTCATGCACGGCGCAGCCGCACCCGAATCACAGGATAATGAACAACTGAAGCGGCGGCCCGTTTTTTTCGATGGTGAATTTATTGATACGCCTGTTTATGACGGCCTGCGGCTGCACAGCGGTAATCTGATTAGCGGTCCGGCGATCATTGCACAGCCAACGACCACCATCGTTGTGCCACCGGATTACAAGTTGAGTTGTGATGAATTCGACAACTACCTGATTTATCCACAAGACCAGGACCTTGCGGAACTATTTACGCGATTGTCCGGTGGGAGTTAAGCCATGTCAGTAACGGTAGACCGTATCCAGGTTTCCGTGATAGGCAATCGCCTCGATGCCATCAGTAAGGAAATTGGACAAACCATGTTGCGCACTTCGCGCTCTCCAATATTTTCCGAGGCGCGGGATTTTGTGACCGCCATTTTTGACAGTCGCCTGCAACTGGTCGCGCAGACCGCCTACATCCCGGTCATCATGGGCGCGTTGACCTATGCGATCCGCAGCATCGCCGGGACCTTCGAAGGTGATATTGACCCCGGTGATATATTCATCCTGAATGACCCGTATCACGGCAACAATCACCCACCGGACATCACCGTCGTCAAACCTGTGTTCCACCAGGGCGAAGTCGTATTCTGGGCGGTATCGAAGGGTCACCATGCGGATGTCGGCGGTGGCGGTGTTGCAGGCTACAACCCGGGTGCAACCAGCGTCTGGGATGAATGTATCCGGATTCCACCTGCCAAGTTGTACATTGCTGGCAAGTCGAACCGCGCCCTGTGGGACACCATCCTCCTGAACGTCCATTTACCATTTATCGTTGAAGGCGACCTGCAGTGTCAGGTCGGTGCCTGCACGATCGGCGAGCGCAGTCTCAAGACGCTGCTGGAAAAGTACGACCGCACGGTACTGGAAGCGGCGATCGACCAGATTTTCGATGCCTCGGAGAAGCAGATGCGTGCGGCGATCGAGCAGGTGCCCGATGGTGAGTATCGTGCGGAGCGGCTGATAGACCATGATGGCATCAACAAGGACCGCATGATTGCGGTGCGTTTGAACCTGAAGGTGAAGGGTTCTGAAATCACCTTTGATTTCAACGGCAGCGACGAACAGGCCGCCGGTTATGTCAACAGCACCGAACCGAATACGGCATCGTCCTGTTACCTTGCGCTGTTCATAGCAATCGGTGAAGGCGTCCGTTTTAACCAGGGTGCTTTACGTGCATTGCATGTTATTGCGCCGGCGGGCACCGTGGTTAATCCGTTGGAGCCTGCACCGGTCAGCGGTTGTACCATCGCAGCCGCACAGGCGATCATCGAAGCGGCCTGGCTGGCGCTTGCCCAGGCCATACCGCGGAGCGTGGATGCCGGTTGGTCGCGCTGGTGCGCGCCGGCAACCATGGGTCTCAACCCACGAACCGGCCGGCCGTTCGGTGATATACATTTCATGAGCAAGGGTGGTGGCGGTGCGGCCTACGGTCTGGACGGCTGGGACCACCTGGGTACGGTTATCTGCGCCGGCGGACTACGGGCGCCTGATCCTGAACTGCACGAGTTGGTCGATCCGTACACGGTGCTGCAATACGAGTTCTGGCCCGACAGCGCGGGCGCCGGGAAGTGGCGCGGCGGCATGGGTACGATTTACCGTTGGCGGGTTGACACCGACAACATCATGGCCGCGAACTTCGGTGGCGGCGTGCATGAAGTGACGGCGCCCTACGGTCTCGAAGGCGGTGAACCTGCGCCACCGCATGAGCTATTTATCCGCAGATGTGATGGTGAGACGGTGGATGTCGATACCGAGAGCTTCTACGACCTTAATCAGGGTGACCTTTACGAAATTTACCAAAGCGGTGGCGGGGGGTATGGCCGTCCGTTTCAGCGCCCTGCAGCAGATGTGAGACGGGACGTGATTGACGGACTCGTCAGTCCGGCTGCGGCCAAATCGAAATACGGTGTTGTGATCGACCCTGAAACCCGGCAGGTGGATGAGGCCGCAACTGCGGGGCTGCGTAGCGCGTAGACTTCTCAGAATCGGGGAATTGTAGTGCATAGGGTATTTATCGGTGTTCCCCTGAACACCGGAATTCAAAGGTATACCAACGCTTTGCTGAAAACGATTGACGGGAAGGGCAGGGGTATACGCTGGGTGCCTGAAGACAACCGACACCTGACACTCGCATTTCCGGGTGAGGTGACCGGCGCCTGCGTTAAAACACTGGTGTGTTCATTGAGCGGCATCTATCGGCACACAGCACGTTTTCCGTTCCACCTGTCTGAGCTGAAACGGTTTCCCGGTGCCAGTGGGCGTATCCTTGCACTGACGGGCGAGGCATCTGCGTCAATGACGTATTTATTCCACCTGACACGTAATTTTCTGGATAAAAAGGGGATTGTATTTGACCGTCGCGAGCCGAGACCGCATATCACACTGGCGCGGTTAACGCGGGCACAAATCTTGATGGACGTGCCGGAAATGAATATTGATATCAACCTGGACATAGACCGCGTACGTCTCTATCAAAGTACGCTGGCTGAATCCGGGCCCCGCTATTCGGTCTTGCAGGAAGCACGATTCGGTCACAACTGTTCCTAACTGCTAAAAGTCTGTCAGTTTTAACAGTAGTAAAGTGGCTCTTACCCGGCA
>CAZYVH010000032.1:0-1751 GCA_964650905.1 uncultured Wenzhouxiangellaceae bacterium
TCAAGTCATTTTTGTCTTCTGACTATGTCAGGGAATATACTTATTACCGGTCATGATGACTACCAGACTTTTTTAGCCCGGACACTTCAGCAGGGATCCGGGAATGGTGCTGTAGCCGTCAAAATAGTTTGGTTGATCGTTCGAATAAGCATAGCGGTAGCTATGGTGTGAGAAGGATCGGCCGAAATGTGAAGCCAGATGCTGTGCAGAACCGGATAGGACAAACTGTAGTTTTTGAAAACCACTATATAATGTACATGATTATTTATTTCACATGAAAATATATCATTCTATCGTCCGCCTTGGTGAAATGTCCGGATTGGAGGCCTTTTCAATGCCAGCGGGCAAAATGAGCACATCCTTGCGGGCATTTGGGATACGTGCCTTGCTGTGTGCGTTGCTGGTGAACAACCTGGGTTCTCAGGCTCAGGCTTCGGAGCAGACCGAACCCCAGAATCCTGCCGCTGTTCCAAGCGAGGAATTAAGGTCGTTTTACAATGCACTTGCCATGATCGAGTCTGACCAGGGAGCTTATGCAGCAGCACTACCCGAACAGCTTTACGGACTTGGATTGGCTCTGCAACAAAGCAATCAGCACGCTGAAGCAATCACTGCCTTCAACCGTGGTGTACACCTGACCCGCATCAACCAGGGGCTCTACAGTTTGGAACAAATTCCCTTCATCCAGGGTGTCATCAGTAGTGATCTGGCCATCGGCAACCTTGACGAGGCCGACCAACAGAATGCTTACCTCCTCACAGTCCAGCAGCACAGTCTGCCAAGCGGTGCAGCACTCATCGAGGCCCTGATGCAACAGGGCAATTGGCAGAAAAAAGCCTATGAGCTTGGCATCGGGGGGGATAAGGACACATTTAGCCGCCTGCAAGCCATGTGGAACCTTTATAGTACGGCCATTAACGATATTGCAACGCGTGAAAACCCGACATCGCACGAGTTGCTGCCGCCGCTCATGGGTTTATTGAAAACCCAATACATGATCTCCACTCATTATGCTGCGGTCAGGGAGCAGAGTAGACAACAGGCTCAGTTTGGCATCGAAACTCCGCAATCCTACAAAATGGGCGCGTCAATCATCCACGCAATCCATGATATAGAACTGGACCGTCACGGTGAACACAGCATACCCGTAGTGAAAACCCTGGTGATGCTTGGGGATTGGAGGTTGTGGAACAGGAAACACGACTCGGCTCACCAGGCGTATGTTGATGCCTTGCAGCAACTATCAAAACGGGATGATGCCGAAATACAAAAGGAAAAAATATTTGGTGAGCCGGTGCCATTGCCGGATATAGATGGCATACACTGGTTGCCGGCTACAACGAAACCTGCTGAAGGTAAGGTATTATTAGAATTTGGCGTAAACAAGCGCGGACGGGTTTTTAATATGACCCGTATGGATGACTCTGAGAGTAACAAAAAGAAAGTCGAGCGCTTGATGAAAAAAATTAGCAACAGGCAATTCCGTTCCCGTTATGAGGGTACGGAACCAGCCGAAACGGAGAAGATTTTGTGGGCCTATGATATTCAGTAACGACATCGCTGTAATTTTGAATGGTAGACCTGCAAGGTTTGCAGGGCTGATTTATATTTGCCTGGCACTGAGCGCTTGCGTCAGCATGAGTAGCCCGACCAGCCCCACGATGCCGTCAACGCCCAGTTCCGCGCCATCTACCCCATCGAGTTCACCCCCTTCATCCTCTGGTTCACCCTCTTCGTCTTCCGGTTCTCCG
>CAZYVH010000032.1:1851-30352 GCA_964650905.1 uncultured Wenzhouxiangellaceae bacterium
ATCGAGTTCACCCCCTTCATCCTCTGGTTCACCCTCTTCGTCTTCCGGTTCTCCGTCCTCATCCTCCGGTTCGTCTTCTTCGTCCTCCGGTTCGCCATCTTCATCATCCGGCAACAGTTCACCCGGCGCAGGTAGCCCCGGCGCGCCAGCACCTGCAGGTGCCGGTAGTCAGGGCGGTAGTGAACCGCTACCTGGCGATACGGGTGAATTCCCCCAGGGTGAGGCCGAGCCTAATACACAGGAAGGCGCCGAACCCTCAACTAACGACACCGTGCCCGGTGCCGGGGCCCCGGATGGTAGCTCAACCGGGAGCAGTGAAAATGCCTCAGGGCCGGGTGATGGCAGTACAGAAGAAGCTGGGAACGATGACAGTTTACCCGACCTGAGGGATGAGCCCGTTTCGGCAGGTGGCCCCGAATCTCCTGCAGATGGAACCGGTCAGGCAACGGCTGAAACCACCGGGGGCAGCACTGGCGAAAGCGGTTCCGCCGAAGGTCAATCCGGACAAAGCGGATCTGGGGAAGGCAACTCTGGTCAAAACGGATCAAACGCGGCTAAGACCGCGTCAGAGGGCAGTGCTGGCCACCAGGCGCCCCATGGTGATAGCGCCGCTTCCCGGACGTCCGCTGAACAAACCCTGGTCCTGGACGATGAGCTGGAGCGTAAAACCCGGGAATTCGATGCCATGATCCTTGAAGAACAGGCGGCCCAGCGGCGTAATGCACGGCAACAGGCATCATCTGCCGGCGGCGCAGGTACAAAAAGCGGTTCAGGTCGCAGCGCCGGCGAAACGGGCGCTTCTGGAGCTTACCCTATGGAGGGTGGCCTGGAAGACCAATCCGGCCCCGGTGACAATAGCACCGGTGGCGGCATGGGAGGCCGTTCCGACACTTCAGGAGCTACCGAAATACCACAAAACACCGCCAAGTATCCGCCACCCGCCAACATTCCCGCAGGCAATGATGATGACGTGGTCGCCCGCCAGTTGCGTGAAGCAGCAATGCGTGAACCCGACCCCGAATTACGCGAGAAACTATGGGATGAATACCGCAAATACAAAGGTATAAATAATTGATTAAAAAGCTTTCTTATAATCATCTGGTAGTATTGATTATGCTGTTCGCTACGCTTCCCGCATGTGTCAATCAGACGGTCAAAAGCATCACTGTGGCGAACGTAAAAACGGCTGCGGCCACGACCCCGGAAGACTTATTACTGGATGTCGATGTTTCCGTTTTCGATCCTGGCCTGGCGGACTATAAGGAAGGTCAGCAGGTTTACCCGGAAGTGCGCAAAGCCGAAGCCAACTACATGCCCAGTCTCCTGTCAGAAGCCTTGCAAAGCAGCGGTGCCTGGGGCGCTGTGCGCGTCGTTGCTGTTCCCAACCAGATCACTGACCTGATGGTAAAGGGCAAAATCCTTTACTCTGATGGCGAAGAACTACGTCTGCATATCAACGCAACCGATTCGGTGGCACATGAATGGTTGGATAAGGAATACCAGGGCAATGCCAGTCATTATGCCTACGAAGAGACTGGCCGGGTCCACCAGGACCCTTTCCAGGCGGTCTATAACCAAATCGCCAATGACCTGTTCGATATACAGAACAATCTGCAACCCAAAGAACGGAAAAACATCCGGGTTGTCAGCGAATTGCTTTTTGCCCGCAGTTTCTCGCAAGACGCATTCAATGCTTACCTCTCGAAAAACCGCAAAGGATTGTATACAGTCAATCGCCTGCCGGCTGAGGATGACCCGATGTTGGAGCGGGTGCGCAGTATTCGTGAACGGGATCTGCTGTTTATAGACACCCTGCAAGCGTACTTCACAAGCTTCAACGAACAAATGTACGGACCCTATCAGGAGTGGCGTAAACAAAGTTACCAGGAAGCAGTCGCCCTGCACGAATTGCAAGCACAGAGCAGGCATCGCCTGGTTGGCGGCGGACTGGCCGTACTGGCCGGTATTTTAGGTGCCAGCAGCAACAACAGTGTCACCAGAACTGCAGGTGCCGTTGCCATTGTCGGTGGTGGAGCCATGCTCAAGAGCGGCATGGAAAAACGGAATGAGGCTCAGATGAATGTCGAGTCCCTGGAAGAGTTGGGCCAATCATTGGAAGCGGATGTCACACCCCAGGTCATAGAGCTACAAGACCGCACTGTGACCTTAAGCGGGACGGTGGAAGACCAGTATGCCCAATGGCGCAAACTACTGGCAGAAATCTACCGCTCCGAAATTGGTGAGTTGGAAAGACCCGGCGACACCACCGATGATTCTTGAAAACAGGATCAGCTGAGACTGCAGCAGATGTATGACCACCAACAACGAACAAATAAGCCCTGCCAAATTTGATGTAATCAGCGCATCACCACCGGCACATCCAGCCGCAACAGACAACACCAACAACAGGACACCACGCTGGGTTTTACCAATATTGCTGGCCTTGGTTTTCGTTGCGGTCCTTGTTGTGTTCTGGCTGCCGGATCGTATCAAGACCCAAACGGTGCTGACAACCACCGGCAACGCTGAGGCAATATCAACACCTGCGCCGGCAAGCACCCTGGCTCACCCCACTGGCGAGGAAGCCTCGCCTTTTTCTGACGCGCAGGTGGAAAAACTGCGCAAGCAGGCCCGGGACACCCTGACCAAATTGCTGGAAGCTCAATCCAGTCTTGAAGATATTGGTGTACAGCAATGGGCCAAAGAGGCCTTTGCAAAAGCGATCGCAACTGCCAGGAGAGGTGATGAAGTATATCGGGAAAGTCGTTTCAAAGAAGCCAGGGTGAACTACGAACAGGGTCTTGCAGAACTACAAGCCCTGCTCGATATGGCACCACAGGTGCTGCAGGAAAACCTCGAACGTGCCCGCCAGGCGATCGATGCCGGTGACGAGAAGACAGCCAATGCCGCCCTGGCCATTGTTGTGACCGTCGAAGCTGACAACCAGACATTACCAGGATTGAGAAAGCGAGCGTCTGTCATGAAGCAATTATTCAGCTTATTTGCGCAGGCGCAAGCAGCAGAAAGCTCTGCTGACCTCGCACAGGCCGTGAACCGCTTACAGCAGGCGGTTGCACTGGATGCTGAATCTCTCAAAGCGCGGTCGGAATTGCAACGGGTGACCAGGGCATACACCACGCAACGCTTCAATGATGCAATGAGCACGGGTTACCAAGCTCTCAACACAGGTCAATTCGAAGAGGCCAGGTCCGCATTCAAAAAAGCGGCCCGGTTGGTGAACGGTTCACCGATGGTCGCCAATGCTCTGGAGGAAGTTGCCTCAGCCGAAACCGCCCGGCGCCTGGCAGATTTACAACGTAGCGGCCAGACTTTCGAAGCCCAGGAAAAATGGAGTGCAGCGGTGGCTGCTTTCGAGCAAGCTCTACAGCTTGATGGCAGTCTGATGATTGCCCAGCAGGGCCTTGAGCGTGCCCGGGCCCGGGCACGGCTGGACCAGCAACTGAGTAGCGCAATCGACCAGCCAGAACGCCTGTCTGATGTAGCGGTGGCGACTGCTACCGCTCAACTATTGCATCAGGCAGCGGACATCCGCCCGCGTGGTGCGGTGCTGCAACGGCAACTGACGCAACTAAAAACCGTGCTTGAGAAAGCCAACACACCCATCCAGGTGACCTTGCGCTCGGATATGGAAACCGAGGTAACCGTGCGCAAAGTCGCGAGGCTGGGCCATTTTCAGGAGCGCGTGCTGCAGCTCAGGCCCGGGACCTATGTCGCCGTGGGAACCCGTACTGGCTACCGTGACGTGCGCCGTACTTTTTCCATTAATCATGACAATGAAGCACCGACCGTGGTCATTGCCTGCACGGAACAGATTTAGAGACGGGTCAAAGCGTACCCATGGTGCAGCAAATACCTAAACAGGAGCGTATTAATCCCGGTGCTTTCGAGCCGCTGGCAGCCAGCGCGCTTCCGCACAAGCGACGTATCAACCCATGGCGCTGGGTTCTGCTGACTGCCATTTTGACCTTTGTAGCCATCATGAGCTTTCTGCTCAGCGCCAGATCGGTAGAGTTTGATGTGCAAGCCGAATCAGACCCGGAAATTACCCTCAGTGGCGGCCTCTACCTGCCATTCGGCAAGCACTACCTGATGCACGCCGGCGATTACCAGCTAAGTATCACGGCCGCGGGTTACCGCCCTCTAAAAAGCGACATCACCATTAGCAATGAAGACTCCCAGGTTGTGCAGTTGGTGTTACAGCCGTTACCCGGCAAGCTGGACGTCACCACCCAGCCCAACGGGGCGAGGGTATTTATTGATAATAAACAACTCGGTGAAACACCGCTTAAGGCCGTGCCGGTTGAGGCAGGTCAATACCGCTTGCGCATACAGATGGCGCGCTACCTGCCCCTGGCACAGGACTTGCTGATACAAGGCCGCGAGATTCAGCAGCAAGTGGTGGCGCCACTTGCCCCTGCATGGGCCAACATCAGCATTGACAGCCAACCGCAGGGTGCGAGCATTCTCATTGACGGTGAGGCAGCAGGCAGTACGCCTGCAGTAGTAGAAATACTGCAGGGTGAACATCAACTCATACTGCAAAAAGAAAGCTATTCTGACTGGCAACAATTGCTGAAGATCACGGCGGGTAAAAACCAGGACCTGGGAAAAGCGGTACTACAGGCTGCCGCCGGCACGGTCCACCTGGTAAGCGTCCCTAAGCACGCCAACGTCACCGTGGATGGTGAATTTCAGGGCCAGACACCGATGACCCTGGAAGTAAGCCCGCAACGCACGCACGCTCTGGCCATTTTCAAACCGGGGTATGAGCGCTACACCAGCAACCTTAAACTGGCTGCCGGCGCCACCCGAAAGCACCGCGTCGACCTGGTGGCCAAACTGGGGACCGTACACTTCAATATCAAACCACCAATGGCAGAACTGAAGATCAACGGCAAGCCGCAGGGGCGAGGTTCCAGAACCCTGAAACTACCCTCTGCCAGGCAAATGGTGGATGTCGTACTGGAAGGTTATGCCGGTGCGCACCAGCAGGTTACACCCCGTCCCGGTCTGGAGCAGGCTGTGAATATCACATTGCTGACCGAGAGCGAAGCGCGCTTATCACGTATCAAGCCGGAAATAACCACTTCATTGGGGCAAACCCTTTTGCTTTTCACACCCAGCGACTTCACCATGGGCGCCTCACGCCGGGAACCGGGCCGCCGGGCCAACGAAACGCTGCACCCGGTCTCTTTGACCCGCTTGTTCTATCTGCAAACGACCGAGGTTAGCAATGCCGAATTCCGTCTGTTTGATGCGTCTCACAATTCCGGGCAAATTGAAGGCCACAGCCTCAACCGCGAGCACCAGCCGGTGGCGCAAGTCAGCTGGCAACAGGCAGCACAATTCTGTAACTGGCTGAGCAGGAGGGAAGGTCTCACGCCTTTTTACAAACAAGCCAATGGTATCGTGGTGGGTTATAACCGCTCGGCCATTGGTTACCGTCTGCCCACCGAAGCGGAATGGGCCTGGGCTGCCAGGGTGGATGGAGAGACCTTACTGAAATTCCCCTGGGGTACCAGTTTTCCGCCCACACAGGCCGTGGAGAACTATGCCGACAGCGGCTCGGCCATCGTCACTGGCCGTGTACTCAACCGCTACAAGGACGGTCACGTGGTGAGTGCCAATGTAGCTTCTTTTCCGGCGAACAAAAAAGGTCTGTACGATATGGGTGGTAATGTGGCCGAATGGGTCCATGATGTATACGCAACAGCGTCTTCTGAAGGTGTCACTCAGGTAGACCCAGGCGGGCCTCAATCCGGCGATAACTACGTCATACGCGGTGCCAGTTGGGCGCTCAGTAAAATTTCCGACCTGCGCCTGTCCTACCGTGATTATGGGCAGGCCGGTCGTGATGACGTAGGATTCCGAATTGCACGCTATGCGGAGTAAAAATATGGTTGGTTTGTCCAGATTAAAGCCACGCCTGACCCTGACGCTGCTACTCGCGGGGGCTGTCACCCTGAACCTTACTGCCGCGCTGGCGGCACAACAGGCTGACCCCGACAAGCCCGTTGAACGGGACCCTGCAGTTCAACCACAAGCCACCCCTTCAACGACCCAGGATAGCGAAAACAACCCCGTCATCAAGAGCCCGGAAGAAGCCAAAAGTACGCCTTTCGAGTACCAACCTTCGGAAGAAATCTCTGAAGACCTTTCAGTATCATTTCCAGTTGACATCTAGGCCAAGGCAAAAAAATATGAAACACAAACTGCCCTCCGAGTTCATTTTCCAACTATTTGCGCTGTTGCTTTCAATCATCCTCGTGCATGCGATATACGTGGGTGTTGTCCGGCCCACTGCCAATGCCCAGTTGCAGCAGCAAATAGAGCGCCAGGCAGCGGGTAAAGACTTTGTCCCGCAGCGCACCCTGGCGGTCGTGATCCGTGATTATGAACAGGAAACCTGCTTTATCCTGTTGTTCTGGGCGTTGGCTATCATGGGCTATAAGGGACGCGAGGCTATGCAGGAAAGAGCCATTCACCACCGCCACCTGCTGAACATTCCGGATGGAACCAGCGTATTGCCACAGGATGCCCGTGAACACAGTCGCTCGGTGGAGGCACTACCCCAGAATGAACAGAACTTTCTGCTGCCACGCACACTGCTTGCAGGTCTGCAACGCTTCGCTACTACCGGCAGCATCCCGGCAGTATCCAACGTTATCAGGGAACAATGTGAGATGGAATCGGAACGTCTCGAATCCGAGCTTTCGATGGTGCGTTACATCGCATGGGCAATCCCGTCAATCGGTTTTATCGGTACCGTGCGCGGTATCGGCAATGCCCTTGGACAGGCTTACAAAGCCGTGGAAGGAGATATTTCGGGTGTAACTATCAGCCTCGGTGTGGCCTTCAACAGCACTTTTGTGGCGCTGGTGCTGAGTATCATCATCATGTTCTGTCTGCACCAGTTGCAGTTATCCCAGGAACGTATGGTACTGGATTGTCAGCGCTACGCAGACCGACGCCTGTTACGGCACCTGGCGGTTCAATGAACACCGCGTTACTCGACATCAATGACCGCAACCTGCAACTCTGGCATGCTGAGCACAGGCTGCAAGGTCCCGGTTACGCACTGCTCGATGGACAACAATACCGTTTTGGACTGGTGGCCCGTGCTGCCGCCAGGTTGCGCCCCCGTGACATCAACAGCCGTTACTGGTGGCAGCTCAACACCGAACCCCTGCAACCGGCGCTGGGTCCGGCCCGGCACACGGCTGACCTGGTCCATGCCCACCTGCTGGACATGTTTGAGCAGGCAGGCAAGCCGGAAAAAGTGGTACTTGCAACATCAGCCAGCATGCAAAAGGAACAACTTGCCCTGTTGCTGGGCATTATTGAGCACTGCCCGTTCAGTGCCGTGGGACTGGTCAACCGCAGCGTCGCCCTGGCCAGTCTGTATGGTGGGTCCAGCCGACTCTACCACCTGGAAATCCAGTTGCACCAGGCCGTGATTTCCGAACTGGGCCACCGCCAGGGCAGCATTGAACTGGAAAGGACGGTTACCCTGCCGGGTTGTGGCTGGATGCAACTTCAGGACCGCCTGGCGGAGATCATCGGCAAAGCCTGCATTCGCCAAACCCGCTTTGACCCACGCCTGAAGGCAGCTACCGAGCAACAGTTGTATGATCTTTTGCCGGTCCTGTTGCACGCGTTTGAAAGCACCGATGAATACCAGCTGAAAATAGCCGGTTACCACGTGCGTATCAGCCGCGATGAACTGGAGATTGCGGCTGCGACCCTGCTCAGCAGCACGGTTGGGGCAATCGGCACAGCCGGTGGGGATGACCCCGTCATGCTGGATCCGGCAGCGGCAATGTTGCCCGGCTTTTCCAGACAGTTTTCCCATGCCCTGTGCATCGACGATAAGCTCTTGTGCGAGGCCGTGGCGCAACATCAGGACCGGCTGATACAGCGCGAGCAACCGCTCATCTTCGTCACCACCCTACCCTGCCTGGCTGTTCATGCTGAACCAAACCTGACCATGGCTGACACCAACCCGGTGGGCACCAACCCGGCCCGGCCGGATACGCCAACCCATCTGCTTGCAAATGCCCACGCAAAACCACTGCTAGCCAGCGGCACCATAGTGGACACGGATTGCGAACTGCACCGTCTGGCTGGTCACTGGCAACTGCGGGGTAACAAGCTGGAGTCGGTACGTATCAACGGTGTTGCCTACCAACCCGGTCAGCCGGTGTATTGCGGTGACAACATCAGCACCAGCGCGGGCACACAGGTGCGTTTGATCAAAGTCACAGATTGATCCGGATCATGGCCCGTAAGCAACGTACATCTTCCAACTTCAGCCTGAGTTTTCTCGACATCATGTCCTGTGGCTTCGGCGCCGTTATCCTCATTTTCCTGCTCATCGATCATTCCATACAGCTTGAATCGGACGACCTGAACAAGAACCTGCTCTCGGAAGTCAACCTGCTCAAAGAAGAAGTCACCGATGGTCGGGAAAATCTCGTGCGCCTGCACAACACACTGTCCGACACCGACCTGCAAATGGTTACTGCAAAGGGCCGGGCCACGCGTCTCACCGAAGCGATGGATAAATATGAGGCCTTGATCAAAGACCTCAATCAGGAAGGCTTCACCGACCAGGCCGACATCGAAGCCCTCAAGGCTGAAATCCAGTCACTGGAAGAAAAAGTAAATAAATTGCGGCAAAGCGAAGCGCAGCTAAGCGGCAAAAGCGCTCACAGCTTTGTGGGTGAAGGCAACCGCCAGTACCTGACAGGACTCAACCTCGGCGGTCGCTACATCGCCATCCTGTTGGATGTGTCCGCCAGTATGCTCGACGAAAAGCTGGTCAATATCATCCGTCTGCGCAACATGAACGAGGATATTCAGCGTCGCTCCGCCAAATGGAGCCGGGCGCTCAATACCGTAGACTGGCTGACCGCACAATTGCCCATTGCCAGTCATTACCAGGTCATCACGTTTAACACCGAGGCCAGACCCGCCCTGCCGGACACCCAGGGCAAATGGCTGGAGGTCGCCGACCAGGTGCAACTGGAAAAAGTCTCTTCCCGGTTACACACGCTGACCCCGAGTGGCGGCACCAGTATTGAGAACGTCTTCCAGGCCCTTGGGGAGCTTTCACCCAGCCCCGACAATATTTTTCTCATTACTGACGGTCTGCCGACCCAGGGCGCCAAGCCACCCAAAAGCAACACCATCAGTGGCCGTGATCGGCAAAAGCTATACCGCAGGGCGGTCAAACTGCTGCCACGCAATGTTCCGGTCAACATCATCCTTGAACCAATGGAAGGCGACCCCATGGCGGCTTCCGAGTTCTGGCAACTGGCGCAAGTCAGCAAAGGTTCATTCATGAGCCCCTCACGGGATTGGCCATAATATGGGCAGACGCAGAACACCAGAAATATTTGGCTTGTCATTTCTCGACGTCATCAGTTGTGGCTTCGGGGCGATCATCCTGCTGTTGATGATCACCAAGACGGTCCAGCCACAGCTGATCGAAGCCTCAACGGTCCAATTGGATGGCCTGGTGGACAAGATGCAGGATCAATTGCTGGAAATTCGCGGTGAAACCAGGACCCTGAACCGGGACCTGAATGCCAAACATGAGCAACTTTCCCAATATGAACAGCGGATTGCGATACTGCAGGGTCAATTGGCCCGTGTCAGGTCACGCTATGACAGTCTGAACCTTAAAACCAATACCAATGACATCATTTCTGATCGCTTGTCGATCGCCCGGCAGACGCTGTCAGATGAGATGAAAAACCTGTTGGGAACTCAGCACCAGTCGAAAAATAACCTGATAGGCGGCATTCCGGTTGACAGCGAATACATTATTTTTGTAATAGATACCTCCGGTTCCATGTTCTCTTATGCATGGGAAAGCGTGCTGCGGGAATTGCAGGCTACTTTGAGCATTTATCCAAAGGTGAAAGGTATTCAGGTAATGAATGATATGGGCAAGTACATGTTCAGCAGCTACCGGGGCAAATGGATCCCGGATACGCCCGGCCGGCGCAAGATCATTTTGCAAACGCTGCGCAACTGGAATGTATTCAGCAATTCCAGCCCGATCGAAGGGATTACCCAGGCAATCAGAGCATTCAATCGATCAGGAAAGAAGATAAGTATTTATGTTTTTGGCGATGAATTCACCGGACGTTCCATTGAAGAAGTCATCAAAACGGTGGACAGGCTCAACCCGGTAGATGCCGAAGGAAATCACCTGGTACGCATTCACGCAGTGGGGTTCCCTACGCAATTCAGCCGCGCCCCACAGTCTCAAACTACCGGTATTCGCTTTGCAACAATGATGCGGGAACTCACTTTCCGTAACGGAGGCACGTTTGTTGGGCTTAATGACTTTCGCTAACCACCGACTGGTGCAATATGCGGGCTAAAACCAGAAAACGGCTGTACTGCACGGCCGGTATGGCCGCCCTGGCTTTGCTCGGCGCCTGTGGCACCAATCAGGTCACCGTGCGCACGGCAGAAAACTCGTTTCCCGCACCCCTGGTAAGCAAGATACCGCTGGTAATGGGTGTATGGTATGGGGATGATTTTTCAAATCATGAGTTTTCCGATATCACCAAGAGCAAGGCAAAACCCGACTGGATTGTAAAAACAGGCCAGGCCCAGGTACGGATGTGGGATGTCCTGCTTGGCGGTATGTTTGAAAAGCTGGTACACCTTAGCACCATGCCATCACCTGATGGGGAGCACCCGGGGGTCGATGTGGTACTGATCCCCCATGTCGATGAGTTGCAGTACGCTTTACCTGCAAACACGAACGTAAAGGTGTATGAGATTTGGATGCGTTACCGCTTTGAAATGGTCACTGCAAGTGGTGAGCCCATTGCCGAATGGACCATGACCGCTTATGGCAAGACACCCACCGCATTTTTACAAAGCAGTGAGAAGGCAGTTAATCAGGCAGCTGTAATGGCGCTACGGGATGCGGGAGCAAATTTCGTTGTAAATTTTGCACGTGAACCAGCGGTGCGGGAATGGCTGCAACAACATGAGAGGTGACTGAATGTACAAGTTATTGTCACTCACAATCTTAGGTGCCCTGCTCGGCGGCTGTGTTACGCAAACCGTGGATCAGATGGTTTTCAATGAGCCGACCGCGGGTATCGGCGATTCCACCGTGGTGATCCTGGGACGTCGCGATGGCAGCGATCAGGACACCGAACCGGATTTTGTCGACTGTATCGCCAGGCATATTGCCAGGCGCGACAAATCCATTGTGGTGTTGGGGGAATCAAACTTTGTCAATGCCCTGTACCCCTGGTTTGAACCCCGCACGGCACCATTGCAGCCCGCCAGCCTGAAAAAGTTGATGCAACGCCCACCGGTGGCGAAGAAAATGGCTGAGCTCAAAACCGAATACATGATCTGGATAGATGGCAGTACCGAGCGCACCGACTCTTCTGGTTCCATGTCCTGCGCGCTGAGCCCTGCCGGTGGTGGCTGTTTCGGTTTCTCACACTGGACCAATGAGGCTAATTATGAAGCGGTGATCTGGGATTTCAAAGATATGGCAGAGGTCGGCCGGGTCAGCACCAACGCCAGTGGTGAATCTTTTATGCCAGCTATTATCATCCCCATTCCGCTCGTCGCGCGCGTACAAAGCACAGCCTGTGACGGGCTGGGAGACCGGCTGCTGAGCTTTCTGTCCGGTAATTATTGAGGTGTCTTGAGATCTTTATGAACAGGTTCAGCCTCCGCTTTTCAGTCGTATTTTGCAGCCTGGCCCTGACCATTGCCTGGGCTGGCAATCTGGCCGCCAGCCCCTCTGATGTTTTAATGATATCCCAAAAAAAGGCCAGGTCTATTGGTCGGGGCATGTACGATAAAATGATGGGCGAAGGCGCACGCTACGACAACCAGGCACTACAGGATTATGTCAACCGTATTGGCCAAAATCTGGTGGCGCACAGTGACAGCCCTAAATTGGCGTTTACTTTCACCGTACTCGATAACCCTGACATTAACGCTTTCGCGACCCCGGGTGCATATATTTATGTTGACCGGGGTCTTTTGACCTACCTGGACAATGAAGCGCAATTGGCTGGGGTAATTGCCCACGAGATCGGTCATATCACCGCACATCACGCGTCACGTCAGAAGCGAGCCGCTACCACCAACAAGACCCTGAGTTTCCTGGCCTATATCTTTACCGGCAGTGGCGATATAGCCGACGCTTCCAATATGGCAGGCGCCGCACTGGTCAGTGGTTATGGGCGGGAACATGAGCTGGAGGCAGATAGCCTGGGCGCCAGGTATATGCATGCGGCCGGTTACGACCCTTATGAATTGCTGAAAGTGATTGGTGTGCTGAAGGACCAGGAGCAGGCCCAGCGCGTACGAGCGAAATCCACCGGCAAAAAGCCTGGCGGTTACCACGGCCTGTATGCAAGCCACCCGCGTAACGACGCGCGCTTGCAACAGGTCATCCGTGTTGCAGGTCAATTGGACCAGACCTCGGAAGACCCTTCCCAACCCGGTGAGTTCCAGCAGCAAATGGAAGGCCTCGCCTGGGGAGCCAGTACGCAGACCCAGCGTTCGGCAGACCGCTACTATCACAACAAGCTGGGTTTCACCTTTAATCGTCCCGAAGGTTGGGCCGTCAAAGCGGGTTCCAGGGCCATTGTGGCCAGCGCGGGTGACAACAAGGCCACACTGACGATTACCATACGCAGACCCGATAAAAACAATAAGCTTGGCAAGGTATTGGAAAACAATTTTGCAGGCGGTTTGTCAGCCGGAGCCGAGCTCGAGCAGGCTGGCCTCAAGGGTTATACCGCCATTGCCAGTGTCAACGGCAAGTCCCGACGCGTGGCGGCTATTAACTACAGAAACCTCACCTACCTGTTTGACGGCCAGGCCGATGATTTTGCCAGCACAGACAAGACCCTGTTGAGCATGGTCAAGAGCTTTCGGCCTATACATCCCAATGAACATCAGGTTGGCAAGCCGCATTATATCCACTATATCCAGGTACCGCGTGGTGCAACACTGGCAAGCCTGGCAGCGGGCATCGACATAGCTGATGCCGAGCTCCAGTTACGCCTGTTGAATGGATTTTATCCCCGTGGAGAGCCCCGCATCGGCGACTGGATCAAAGTGATTCGTTAGTGTACTGCAACAGATATTTTTAAAACAATCAAACCTTTCAGAGGGAGTCTGGGATTGTAAGCTGCAGGTTTTGCGGTACTATAGCTTGGGGTACACGTAATGAAGCAAAAGGAAGTCTGCAAGGTTGCCGGGTATAAGCTGGCATACCACCGCTCGGGCAGCGGTGAATCTGTCCTTTTTATCCATGGCATCACAACGTATTCTTTTATCTGGCGAAATATCATCCCCTTGCTGGATCCCTGCTATGATGTGATAACACCGGATTTACTGGGCTGCGGGGAATCCGACATGCCCCTCGATGAGTCCTATGCGATCAAAGACCATGCTGATCGTATCTATGAATTTGTCAACACCCTGGGGATCAGGAAGTTTCATTTCGTCGGCCATGATCTCGGCGGTGGCATGGGACAGATTTTTGCTGTCCGGCATCCGGAAATGCTCTACAGCCTGACAATGATCAATACCGTGGCCTATGATTTCTGGCCCGTACAGCCCATCACCGCGCTGCGCACGCCGATTGTTCGTCAATTCATGATGGCCTCTTTTGATTTGGGCGCGTTCAAAATGATCGTCAAGAGGGGTGTCTACCATAAGGAGCGGGTCACAAAGGAATTGATGGACCTTTTTATGCTGCCGATGCGGACAAGCACAGGACGAAAGGCTTTTATGCACTTTGCCAGGTGTCTGGACAATCACAACCTGACGGATATCGAAGATGAACTGCGGCAATTAAAAACCCCGGTGCTAATCATCCGTGGCGACCAGGACCCTTACCTCAGTGCTGGTATTGCGGAAAAGTTGCAGCGCGAGATACCGGGCAGCCGTCTGGCACGTATTGCCACTGGAGGCCATTGGATACAGGAAGACGAACCTGAACAGATAGCAACACAACTCCTCCATTTTATGCGAGAGCATCATGACTGAAGACCCCGATCTCTTGGTCAGGATAAACGAGCTTGAAGAAACGATCCGCCTGCTGCAAGACGAGAACTGCCATCTCATGGAGCAGACTGAGGATACCATGCTTCTCGGTCTCATTGCGGAGGAGATCGCCAACGTGGAGGATGTTCCCCTGGTCCTTAAAAAAGGACTGGAACGGATATCCCTTCTCAAAGACATCCCCTTGTGCCTGTGCGGCTCACTGCAAAATGACGGTGTGCAGATTCTGACTTCATTTCTCTCCATCAGCGATCAGGAACTGTCCTGTACAAAAGCCCCCCTCTGTGCCTCCATCGTACGATCGCTGAGCATGGATTCACAACTGTTGAACGCCGAGGAATGTGAGAAAGCGGGTCTGCGCTTTGTCTTGCTGAAGAGCGAATTCATCCCGCACGAGGCGCTCTTGATTCCGTTCAAGAGCAGATATGCTGAGGCAAATCTGTTTGTCTTTGCAGACGACACAGGCGAGGGCCGGCTGACACGAATGGGCCTTATGCTGCATCGCGTTGTCGAGATGATGGTCACAAAGATAGACAACCTGGTTCTTTACCAGGCGCTTGAAGCCTTGAATATCTCGCTTGATGAGAAAGTGGATGAACGTACCACTGAATTGCGCCAGGCAAACCGGCTGATAAAAGCACAGATCGCCGAACTCAATGAGGCGGAAGAGGCGTTGCGAGAAAGTGAGAAACGCTGGCGGCGCGCCATTGCGGAATCTCCAATTCCGATCATGATCCACGATGAAGACGACCACGTCCTGCAACTAAGCAAGGGCTGGACCAAGTTCTCAGGTTACAACATTGAAGACATTCCCACCGTCGCAGACTGGGCGGAAAGCGCATATGGAGAAAGAGCGGGAACCACCAAGGAATACATCGATCAACTGTTTTCCATTGATAAAACAATGGATAACGGCGAATGGGAAGTAACAGCAAAGGATGGTTCAAATAGGATTTGGGCTTTTCAAACAACACCGCTGGGAACACTGCATCAAGGCAGACGCGTTTTGCACAGCATTGCGGTGGACATCACCGAGCGCAAACACACCGAGGCGGAGCTAGACTTCCAGGTACGCCGCGCCGAGACCCTGTTGCAACTCCCCAAGCTTGCCGAGGATTTGGACGAAATAACATTTATACAGCGTGCACAGGAATTGACGGAAAAGCTGACGGATAGTCAAATCTCATTTATTCACTTCATCAACGACGATGAAGAGACCATCGAATTGGTGGCTTGGTCACGCTGCACTTTGAAACACTATTGTCACGCGAATTTTGAAAAACATTACCCGATCAGCCAAGCCGGCATATGGGCTGACGCCCTGCGCCAAAGCAAGCCGGTGCTGTTCAACGATTACAACGCGTACCCGAACAAACGTGGCTTGCCGGAAGGACATGCCGAACTCAAACGCCTGATCACCGTACCGGTGATCGAACAAGGCAAGGTGGTGATGCTGGCCGGCGTGGGCAACAAGGACACCGACTACACCGAACTGGATATTGAAACCGTCCTGCTCATCAGCAATGATATCTGGAGCCTTGTTCAGCGCAGGCGCTCGCAAGATGAGCTGCGCAAGCTCTCGCTGGCCGTCGAACAAAGCTCGGTAAGCATCATCATCACAAATACCGATGCCGAGATCGAATACGTAAACACAGCCTTCGAACGCAACACTGGTTATAGCTCCAAGGAAGCCATCGGTCAGAATCCACGCATTCTGCAGTCAGGCAAAACCCCGCCTGAGACCTATGTGGCCCTGTGGGCCGCACTGACACGCGGAGAACCCTGGAACGGTGAGTTCTACAATAAACGCAAAGACGGCAGCGAGTTTATCGAGTTCGTCATGATTACTCCGCTGCGCCAGTCGGATGGCACCATCAGCCACTATGTGGCAGTCAAGGACGACATCACCGACAAGAAAAGCATAGACCAGGAACTCGATCAGCACCGCCATCATCTCGAAGAACTGGTGACACAGCGCACGAGCGAACTGGAAGCTGCCAAACTCCAGGCCGATGCGGCCAATCTGGCGAAGAGCAGCTTTCTTGCCAACATGAGCCACGAGATCCGCACACCGTTGAATGCGATCATCGGCATCACTTATCTGCTACGCAATGGCAAGGTGACCCCGGCGCAGGTCACACAACTGGACAGGATCGATGACGCCGGCCACCACCTGCTTGCCATCATCAACGATGTCCTTGACATTTCCAAGATCGAGGCAAACCGACTGCAGCTGGAATCTACCGATTTTCACCTCTCCGCGATTCTCGACAATGCCGGCTCCATCATCGGCGATTCGGCACGTGCCAAGGGCCTGCAAATCGAGATCGACCACGATGCGGTACCCACCTGGCTACACGGCGACCCGACACGGTTACGTCAGGCGCTGCTCAACTATGCAGGTAATGCCATCAAATTCACCCAAAAGGGTTCCATCACGCTACGCGCGAAACTGCTGGAAGAAGACGGGGACGCGTTACTGGTGCGCTTCGAGGTCGCCGATACCGGCATCGGCATCGCCCCGGAAAATATAGGGCGGTTGTTCAATGCCTTCGAGCAGGCCGACACTTCGACCACACGCGAGTTTGGCGGCACTGGGCTCGGTCTCGACATCACCCGGCGTTTGGCACACTTGATGGGCGGTGAAACCGGTGTTGAAAGCGAACCAGGCAAGGGCAGTACCTTCTGGTTTACCGCCCGTCTGCAACACGGCCACGGTGTAGCGCGGGAATCTCCACCCACGGACTCACAAGATGTGCTGTTGCAATTGCGCCAGCACCACCGTGGCACGCGGGTTCTGCTTGTAGAAGACAACGAAATCAATCTTAAAATTGCGTTTTTACTGCTGCAGCGTGCCGGGCTCATGGTGGACACAGCCATCGACGGTAGCGAAGCGTTGGCCAAGGCACGTGCCCATCCCTACGACCTGATTTTAATGGATGTCCAGATGCCCGTGATGGACGGTCTTACTGCGGCTCGCGCCATACGTGAATTGCCGGGCCGGGAAACGACACCGATCCTGGCGTTTACCGCAAATGCCTTTGGTGAGGACAAGCACGCCTGTGAAGCGGCTGGCATGAATGACTTCGTGCCCAAGCCGGTAGAACCGGACGCACTCTATGCGACCCTGCTCAAGTGGCTACCTCAAAACACACCTTAACCCGGAGGGCTAAATTCTGTTGGCTATTTCAGGACATGTGTGGATCGCGGATTTTGCCGATTTTCATAGATTTCCGGATGCGCCGGATGGCTGCGGATAATTCCTCGTTACTGGTGGTGCCTTTGGTAAAATAGGCCGCAACCTGATCCTTGATGTCCCGGTCCGCATCCTGTCCGCTGAAAATGATAACCGGGCAGCGGTTCTTGAGCACCGGCAGTAGTTCTAGACCTGAGCCATCGGGTAGCTGGATATCAATGATGACCAGATCATACTCTGTGTCATTCAATTTCCCGGCGGCATCCGCAAGACGGGTCGCATAGTCGTAGTCAGCCGAATCGCCAACCAGGTGACGGACTACCTGTATAACGTCGAGATCATCCTCCACATGTAGTACACGCGCGCTGCCAGCGCTGTCAAACACCTGCTTCAGGGCTTTTCTCAAGCGCTCTTCATCAACCGGCTTTGGTATCCAGTCAACAACCTCGGCGGCGCGGCCACCGAATGATTCGCGGCCCTCCTCTGCACTTGCGGAAACAACAATGATTGGTAATTCGGTTGTCCTGCTGTCATTTCGCAACTCGCCGATCAGGTCAATGCCGTTCTGATCCGGCAAGCCAAGGTCCAGCAACAGCAGTAAATAGTCCTTGCTGAACAACAACTGTTTCGCCTGTGCCGCATTGGCCGCCACATCACATTTCAAGCCTTCCTTTTCCAATATACCAGAGAGCACCATGGCTACATCAGCATTGTCTTCACAGATAAGCACACTTGAGTCGGCTTGCGTGCTGGCCGCTGCAGGGCCCGCGGCTTGTGCAGATACTTCCGGCAAGTCGAAGAAAAATTCCGTGCCACCACCCTCCGCTGCCCGAAAATCAATGCTCCCGCCATGCTCCTCGATGATTACCTTGCTGATGCTCAGACCCAGACCGGTGCCGCCTTTCTGGCGTTCATCCGAACTATCCGCCTGTGAAAAACGCTGGAAAATCCGGGATTTAAATTCCTCTGCTATACCCTGCCCATGATCCCGCACGGTGGTGCGGATGCCGCCGTCTTCGTTGTGACAAACTGAAATTTCAACGTGCTCGCCCGCTGGGGAAAATTTGACCGCATTGGAAATCAGGTTGGCCAGTACCTGCTGGATGCGGTAGCTGTCGGCATTGACCGTGGCCAGCGGCAAACCCGGCAGGGTTTGCAACACGATGTCATGCCCGGTGGCATAGCCCTGGTTGGCTTCCAGGGATTGCTCTACCAAATGCACAAGATCAAGGGCCTCGAATTCAAATTTGATTTTCCCCGCCTGTAGTTTTTCGAGGTCCAGCAGATCGTTGATCATGATGATCAAACGCTCGCTGTTACGATTGGCCACTTCAAGCATTTTCATGGCCGCGTCCGGCAGTTGCCCGGACGCACCGCCAAGCACCAGACCCAGGGCGCCACGTATGGACGTCAGCGGGGTGCGCAGTTCATGACTGACGGTTGAAATAAATTCCGACTTGGCGGTTTCCGCAGCTTTGCGCTCGCTAATGTCGCGGATCAGGCCGCTGTACGAGGTCTCACCATGAATGGTCATTTTATCGACCACCAGGTCCATTGGAAATACCGAGCCATCACTACGCAGACCACTCACTTCAAGGCGCTTGCCAATGACCTTTGCGACACCCGTTGTGCGGTAGGCTTCGAGGTAGCCATCGTGCGCTGACTGGTGAGGCTCAGGCATCAGTTTCCTGACATTTTCTCCCAGCAGATCCTGTTCCTCATAGCCAAATATTGTAAGTACGGCCGGGTTCAATTCCTTAATGATCCCCTGCGTGTCGATGATGACAATGCCATCGGCCACACCGTTTAATATGACGCGCATATGTTCCTCGCTATCGAACAACTTGCCGCTCGATTCCATTAGCTTTTTCTGCAGGTATACCGATTGGTGATAGGCGCGAAAATACTCAAGACCCAAACCCGACACTGGCACCGCGTACGCCAGGATTTTCAGGAAATGCGCTATGTTAAAATCATTGTCAAACATGACCGTGGAGAAAAAGCTCATGTGTAGCTGGGCCGCCACCTGCGGCACCGCACTGATGATCAACGCCTGGGTGAAGAGGTTGGGATTGCGTTTATAAAAACGTGGATAAACACTGAGCCCGGAGAAAACGAACAACACCAACGCCAGGGCATCGTAGGGCCGGACGATCAGGGCATCCGGGAACGTCGTTTGCGGCAGGTACTTTACTCCAGCCAGCAGGTAAACGATAACAAAAGCGGATGCAAGAAAAACCATACCGGTCAGCAGGACAGTCCTCATACCCAATACCACTTTTCCCTGTCTCTGTCTGCTCAGCGTGATGCCGATGCCCAGCAAGAGAATAAGGGCGTTGCAACTGCGGCTGAGCGCCCAGGTCAACGGCTCAAAATTCCTGCTGTCAGCAATCGCGCCAAGCAAGTGGTCCACAGCCAGTGCGTGAAAAGCATCCATACTGCCGGCCATTAAAAATGCCAGGCCAACGACGGGTAGTGCAACATTGCTGCCGGTGAGGTACTGGGTAAATGCCGCGATGGTCACAGCCACCGCGATCATCACCGCAGACCACTCCAGCATTGTGTGTATTGATGCACCCCGTAAGGTAAAAAAGGTGTTGTGCGTGACACCATTGGCAGGTCCCGGCAATACATCTGCGATGTCCATGGAGTGTTCCTGGGCAGCAAAATCAACACCCAGCAGGTTGAGCACAAACGGCAAAATACATAGCGCGACGACAAGCACTATAAAACGCGTGGGAATACGCCCGTCAACGATGATCGTCCTGCCGACTGTTTGCCTGGCCATTTTAAGTATTGCCTGTGTACATCAGATCTGTTGCGACCAGATTTCCCTGATTTCATCGCCCAGTGTCATTGGATCAAACGGTTTTGCGATCACGCCCGCCGCACCCATCTGAAGGTAAGCCTCGATTTCGGCGGGCTGGACTTTCGCGGTCATGAAAATCACCGGTACAGTTTCAAGTTGCTCAAATTCGCGCAATGCCTTGAGCGTGTCCGGCCCGTTCATGCCGGGCATCATGACATCCAGCAGTATCAGTTGTGGTGCAAACGCAGGGCCTTTTTCCACTGCCTGGAATCCATCCTCACAGATTTGCAGGGTAAAGCCACCGAGGGATTCCAATGCCATTTGGGCAACGATCCGGATATCCGGTTCGTCTTCCACGTAGAGGATGCGTTTGAGTTCAGAACATGGCATATAAAATCCCTCCGGGGGTCGGATGAGTCAGGGGCTAACAATCGGCTTGTGCTATCGCCTCATCCAGTGCCTGACCAAGTTGCCCCACCAGCTGTCCGACCTGTTGGCTCTTGTCCGGCGTCAGCGTATTGTCGGTCAGCACCGCAGACAATAAAACCTCTATCTCCATACCGGTTCGGGAAAGCTGCGGCAGGTCGTACAAACCACCTGAACCTGCAAGGTCATGCGAAAGCTTTGCCAGTGCTTTGACGCGTTCGGTCTCAAAACCATGCTGCTGCAGATTTTGCCAGGCTGTTTCAATTGCCTGCTTTTTTGCTGGCAGGCTCTGGACATACTGCCGCTGCAATGCTTTTAGTTGTGCTGCAAATTCTTCCCTGGTCGTCATAGCAATACCGCTACCTGTATCCCGGGATTAACCCAGGACCGTGGCCAGTGCCGCGCCGATTGCCTGGTTGAGTTGAGCCTTATCCAGGGGCTTTTTCAAAGTAAAATCAGCACCCAATTCAACGGCAATGTCCAGTGCATCAGGCAGGGCTCTACTACCGGCGGTCATGGCAATAATCCTGGTTGCAGGTGCCAGTTCCCTGAGTTCCATAATGGTTGCCAGGCCTTCTTTTCCCGGCATGAAGATATCGGTAAGAACAACATCCACGCTGTTCTTTTTAAACAGTCTGATGGCCTCTTCGCCCTCGGTCGCTTCAATGACCGTGTGACCATCATGCTGCAGCAGGGTCTTGATATACAGCAACTGGGCGACATCGTCTTCTATGAGTAATATCGTTGACATATATGCAAATCTTTTCCTGACCGGGGCTATCCCTGCTTTTATTTAAATTTTAACGCCAATTATAATATACAACCATAAGGAAATTTGGTGAACTGTAACATCTGACAGAATCACAGATTCACATCTCGATTTGTTGTGTGTGTGCTGTGGGGGATACCCATGGCCGCAACAAAATATTGCTGGAAACGTTCTTCCACGGCTGTTTCCACTTTTTCCACCCGGCGTACGCGTTTTTCAATCTGCTGGCGAGATGCCTTGTTGAGCAGGGCTATACGGGCACCGGTGCCAGCAGCGTTACCGGCCGAAGACACACGTTCCAGGTCACAATCCGGCAACATACCCAATACCATCGCATAGCCGGTGTCGATCTGGCTGCCAAAGGCACCGGCCAGACGAATCCTGTCCACTTTATCGACACCCATGCGCTCCATCAGCAATTGTGCGCCCGCATAGAGCGCCGCCTTGGCCAGTTGAATGGCCCGCACATCACCCTGGCGGATACGTATTTCAGGTTCACCTGCATACAGCAGATAGGAAAAGGTGCGTTGCTCTGGCTGGATACGGGTACTGCGCTGTGCCATCGCACCGTCGATGACACCGTCGGGGCGGATCACCCCCGCCAGGAATAAACCGGCGATGACCTCGATGATACCCGATCCACATATACCGGTGACGCCCCGCTCACCCACCTGCCGTGAAAAGCCCGCTTCATCCGACCAATACTCACAGCCGACTACCTTATAGCGTGGCTCGAGGCTAGTGGTGTCAATCCTGACCCGTTCGATGGCGCCGGGTGCGGCACGTTGCCCGCCACTGATCTGCCCGCCCTCAAAAGCGGGGCCGGTCGGACTGGAGGCAGCCAGCAGACGGCCGCGGTTCCCCAGCACGATCTCGGCATTGGTGCCGACATCGATCAACAACGAAACGGCCTCATCTTCCCAGGGGGTTTCAGCCAGCAACACGGCAGCAGCATCGGCGCCCACATAACCGGCGATACATGGCAGCAGGTAGGCACGCGCCTGCGGATGCAGCTTGATACCGATATCGGCGGCTGGCACATCAATCGCCTGATCGCTAGCAAGCGCAAATGGCGCCGAGCCCAGCGGGACAGGGTCAAGGCCCAGCAACAGGTGGTGCATGACCGGGTTGCCGACCAGTGTCAGTTCCAGCACCTCAACGGTCTCAAACTGCGCCTGCCTGGCCGCATCGCAGATCAGTTCAGTGACCGCCTTACGCACTGCCTCACTCATCTGCCGGGCACCATCCGGGTTTAACATCGCCCAGGAAACCCGGCTCATCAGGTCCTCGCCAAAACGAATCTGCGGGTTCAGGGCACCGGCGCTGGCCAGCACCTCGCCATTGCTCAGGTCACACAGATCAACGGCGATGGTGGTCGAGCCCACGTCCACCGCGGCGCCGTAAACCCGTTCACGCAGACCCGGCCAGACCGCTACCACCCGTCGCCCATCACGCACCGCCACGGTGACCTGCCACTGGCCCTCGCGCAGTGCCTGCTGCAGCGTCTGCAACACACCGAAATCCCATACAAGGCCTGCCAGCCCCCAGTCCGTTTCCAGCGCCCGTTGCAGGCGTTGCTGGTCACCAACCGGCCGTTTAAGGTCAGGTGCTTCCACCTCTGTAAAATACAGACGGATCACCGGGTCCAGTGCGATATCATGTGCTTCAAAATCCTTGCGCACAACCTGCTGGTGTACCTGGCTGGTGACCGGAACCTCGACCACCACATCGGCGAGAACCCTGGCCTGACAACTCAGACGGTTACCGTCCCTGAGTCGCCCACTTCGCAGGCAAATTCGTTCTGTCTCACTCAATCCACTGAGATGCGCCGATTCTGAAACGACACCCGCCCGGGTGAGGCCAGCCTCGCTGATCCGCACCTGGCAGCGCCCGCAACGGGCCCGGCCACCACAGACGCAGTCAATATCAACACCCAATTGACGTGCTGCCAGCAACACGGCGGTGCCAACCGGGAAGCGCCCGCTTTTACCGGCGGGGCTGAAGCTGATCTCGACCTGTTCAGGCATCGTCTGTCATACGGCTATCCACTGACGCCAGGACCGACGCCGACCCGCCCCTCACGCCAGGTTGTCTCATGACGCTGCGGTGAGCAATTCCCTGGCAACGTCCACAGCCGTCGCGGCATCGCGGCAGTAGGCATCGGCACCGATGGCATCACCAAATGCCTGATTGAGCGGCGCACCGCCCACCAGCACCGAATAGTTCTCGCGGATCCCACGTTGTTCCAGTGTGTCGATGACGACCTTCATATACGGCATGGTCGTGGTTAAAAGGGCCGACATGCCAAGAATATTAGCCTGGTTTTTTTCAAGCGCGTCAATATAGGTATCCGCGTCAATATTGATTCCAAGGTCGATCACCTCAAAGCCCGCACCTTCCATCATCATGCCGACGAGGTTCTTGCCGATATCATGGATATCGCCCTTGACGGTACCCACCACGACGGTTCCGACCGGCTTGGCTCCGGTTGCAGACAGAATGGGTTTGAGTATCGCCATGCCGGCCTTCATCGCGTTGGCCGCCATCAATACCTCGGGTACAAACAGGACGCCATCACGAAAATCCACGCCGACGACGTTCATTCCCCCAACCAATGCCTGTTGCAATACCTCGCTTGCGCTCCAGTCACGATCAAGCAGTAGCTGTGTGCCTTCGGCGATCTCCTCAGCCAGGCCATCGTAAAGGTCATCGTGCATTTGCGCGACGAGTTCATCGTCAGACAGTTCCGAGAGGATAATGTCTTGATCATCAAAGGTATCATTCATCAGGTTTCCAGCCTCTTTGCAATGGTTTGATTCAGGGGTTCTACCAACGGCCGTTGCCGCCATGCATGTCTTCACGCGCCAGACGGATCGGAAATTGATCTCGTATTCTTGCATCTGCGCGTGGGTCAATATACTCCGGGTAATGGCTTGCAAGGATATTTTTCACCTTCCCATGCGCCAATTCACAAATATCCTGTTTACCGCTTGCTTCCCATTCACCCGGTGTCCTCCGGTCAGCGAGTTGCGGATACAGATATTCTTTTTGCATCAACGCCAGAGTCTGGGGTTGATCGAGAAAATGTCCACTACCGTAAACCGTATCCCTGATCACCTGATAGGACAATGTCTCATCGGTAACCTCAATGCCCTGCAACAATCTTTGTATATTACCCAGCATGTCGTTGTCGATCACCATGCCTTCAAATGACTGTCCAATCAGACTGCCGACCACCCCCGGATAGGCAGACACAAAGTTACTGCCGGCCAGTGCCAGTGCAGTGCCTGTAATGGCTTTTTCATAGCCCGCCTGAGCATCCATGGTTTTTGCATCTGTCATGCCGCAGGCGGTGCTGGTAATGAAACCAAAATGATTGCACAACTGCGCCGTGGCCGCCATGACCAGTGCTTCTTCACCACTCCCCCCACTGAATGCACCGGTTCTGAGGTCTGAGATAAAAGGCCACATACCGAAATTAATTGCAGACCCCGCTCGCACCAGGTTCACGACCGCCATGCAGGCGAGGGTTTCAGCAAAGCATTGCGCCAGCGTTCCCGCCAGCGCAGCCGGCGATGTTGAGCCCGCCTGTGGTGCAACGGCCACGTCAGCAATCAGTCCCAATTCGGCCACTCTGATCAGCACTTCTGCGTTGTCCTTACCAAACCTCAGCGGGGATACGATGGGACAACCCCCAAATGTACAAAATGGCCGTTTCAGGAAGCCGCCCTCATCACCCAGGTAAACATCGAACATGGCGATAATGGGTTCGATATGTTCAACTTCGGCGATACCCAATGCAAATGACTTGCGTGTACCCGCCAGTTCAGCATACGCAATGTTCATGTCATGCACATACAGGTCGTTGCTGTATTCGGCCGCGATAAATGGCTGGCCGAAGGTGTGAATATGCTCGAGGCTATCTGCCAACCGGGCCGCATCGTAAAGATCGACCAGCCTCGTGGGGCGATAAGACCGGCTTGCATAATCGAGAATGCTGACCGCCTCACCGGATGTCGAGAAATACACGCGCTGCCCGCTGAGTTCCATGTCCAGGGCTGGATCGGGTGCGAAACACACATACTCCCTGGCCGAAACATCTATCAGGTCTTCAACCAGGGTGCGTGGGAAACGCAAGCGATTGTCGTCACCGAGCACACACCCCCCGGGCAGGGCATAGTGTAGTATCTGAGGGATCGGGTCACCGATACCGATGTTCTCGAGAATATCCAGGGCCGTACTATAAATACGCTGGATATCATGCTCACTCAGCGGTTTGTATGCACCGCCCTGCATTCCCGGTTGAACCACCTGCCCGCGCATCCCCTCGGCTCGCAAGGCCTTCCTGGCACGGCGGCCACCGCTACGCCGGGCTCGCATCATATTTTTACCAGACCCCGTCATGTATCACCAGCGCTTACTGGCCATACTCATCATTTCCACCGGCAGTCGTATCTGAAAACGTTCGCGTATTTTTGCGTCGATGATGGGGTCGATATACTGTGGGTAATGGCTGGATAAAATTGATCTGACGCGTTGTGCCGCCCGCTCGCGGATATCCGGTGAGCCCGCAGCCTCCCATTCGCCCGGTGACCTGCGGTCCGCCAGGGCCGGGTACTCGTATTCGCTACGCATCACGGCCAGTGTTTGTCCGCTGCGCAGATAGTGACCTTCACCGTGGACAGCTTTTTCGATGACCTTGTACGATAATGTTTCATCGTTGACCTCGATACCCCGTACCGTGCGCAAGACCGTACCCAGCAGGTCGTTGTCGATCAACAGTGATTCCAGCGACAGGGCCATCAGGCTACCCAGCATGCCGTTGGATTCGGACACGTTGTTGCAACCGCTGTGCGCCGCCAGCGCGATGGCCAGGGCTTTTTCGTAACCGGCCTGGTAATCGGGTAATTTCGAATCGGTCATACCTGCACCGACTGAACTGGCCAAACCATAGAAATTCACCATTTGAGTAGCCGCAGCGGATACCACCGCCTCCTCACCACCGCCACCGCTGAATGCACCCGTACGCAAATCGGATACAAACGGCCAGGGGCCCACGATAACGGGGAAACCCGGTTTCACCATGTCGATCATTAGCAGACCCGCGAGGGCCTCGGCGACAGATTGCACAACTGAACCGGCGAGCGCCGCCGGTGCGGTCGCCCCTGACTGCGGAGCGACCACCACCCAGATCGGCGAACCGAACCTGATGGATTCGACACACACCTCGCTGTTGTACTTGCCGTAACGCAGCGGCGAAATAACCGGACAACCACCACCGTTGCAAAATGGCCTTGCTTCGTATTTATTTTTTCCACCCGCAATCATGTACAGCATTTCAAGTGTGGGCTCGACATGAGCCGCCCTGGCAAAGGTCAGTTCCAGGTGCTTGCTGGTACCCGCTGCACTGACATAGGCCGTATTGATATCACAACTCAGCGTGTCCTTGATCTCGGTCGCAACCACCAGGCGGGAAAAAGCATGGATATTGTCCATCCGGTCCACCAAGCGGGCCGCATCATAAATATCCGCCAATGTGGATGGCCTGTAGGTAGAAGCGCCCGGATCCAGCATGTTGACCGCTTCGCCACCACCGTAGGTATGCACGCGCTTGCCACTGAGTTCCAGATCGTGTTGTGGATCCCGGGCGAGAAACTGTAGGTCTTTCGGTGTACCGGCGATCACGTCTTCCACCAGCGCCCTGGGAAAACACAGGCGGCCCTGTTCGTTCATAAAACAACCACGTTCCAGGGCGTGTGTTTTCACCACTGGTATCGGGTCACCCATACCGATGTTCTCAAGCACATCGAGAATGGTCTGGTGTATCCGGGTTTCGTCAGCGTCTGTCAGTGGCCGGTAACGACCACCCTGCAGACCCGCTCTCACGGCCGTAGCCACCGGTGGGTTTTCCCTGCGGGATTTTCTGCCTCTGCGCATTGTATTCACCATTTTTCTTCTTAAGACCTTCAACCGCCGACACTTCGCAAGTGTAGTTTACTCCTGCAAGGGCGCTCGACTGAAGGGGCAGGTTGAATAAAACGAAGATTTGGTTCAACCTGCCCCCTTTAAATCATGATTCTGAATCCTTTGCCATCCATTGCCGCTGACATTGCGGCGGCCACCGGGCTTGAAGCCAACTACAGGGCGCTGGGAAGCGTCTGCAATACCAACTGGAACTGGCGAATAAGAACGGCGCGGGTGAAAAGCTGCACTCGCAAGGCCAGGTACTGCTGGCCAGCTTCCAGAAACTGTTTGACGGCTACCAGCCACAGGCTTCCTTGCTGCATGGTGATTTGTGGTCTGGCAATTACGCCTACCTCGCGACCGGTGGGCCGGTCATCTTTGACCCGGCGGTCTATTACGGCGACCGTGAAGCGGAACTCGCCATGACGGAATTATTTGGCGGCTTCGGGAGCGAATTTTACGCCGCTTATAACGCTGCCTGGCCACTGGATGACGGTTACGCGAGACGTAAGACGCTCTATCAGTTGTACCACGTTCTCAACCACTTCAATCTGTTTGGCGGGGCCTACCTCACCCGAGCGCTGGGGATGATCGACACATTATTGTAGTTGGCGGAGAGAGAGGGATTACTCGGGCTATCCCTGCCCTCGCCCTGCGGGTTCGCCAGCAAGCTGGCTCATTCGAAATACGCTCCCGGCGTATTTGTCAAACCCAATCGCTTCGCGATGAGGGTTCTCATCCCTGACACCGACAGGAAATAAAAAAACCGCCATGAAGGCGGCTTTTTTTATTTTTTGGCGGAGAGAGAGGGATTCGAACCCTCGATGGGCTTTTAACCCATACTCCCTTAGCAGGGGAGCGCCTTCAGCCACTCGGCCATCTCTCCGTAAATCTGGCGCCATCACTTCGATGACAGCATATCTGTTTCGCTCCCCTCGGGAGCGCGTTACTCCGGGCATCCTGCCCTTCGCCCTTCGGGCCGTCTGCGCTGCGCGCCGACGTTCTAATTCGCTCCCGGCGAATTAGTCAGCCACTCGGCCATCTCTCCGTAAATCTGGCGCCATCACTTCGATGACAGCATATCTGTTTCGCTCCCCTCGGGAGCGCGTTACTCCGGGCATCCTGCCCTTCGCCCTTCGGGCCGTCTGCGCTGCGCGCCGACGTTCTAATTCGCTCCCGGCGAATTAGTCAGCCACTCGGCCATCTCTCCGTTAACCTGATTTTATCCGAAATTTGAATACAG
>CAZYVH010000033.1:0-30275 GCA_964650905.1 uncultured Wenzhouxiangellaceae bacterium
TAGCCCCTGGTAGATGTCAGAGGGCTTAGTAAGCAAATTCGGTAAACAACGGCTCCACTGATTCGTTCCAGACCTCGTGGTAGCGCTTCAGCTTGGTTTCCGCTGGCGTCTGCCCGGATTCGACTACAGCGAATAAGGGCTCGAGGTAGCCGGTTTCATTATCACCTAAAGACCCCAGGCAATTGCGGGCATGCAGCCCTGCGGATGACAGTTCCAATACGTCCCGTGCCAGTGATTGCAATGTACGACTGCCAATGACACTTTTGAATCCAAGTCTGGGTGCATCCATCCTCAGCTGCAAGCGTTCTTCCAGGGTCCAATGACGAACCAGGTCCCAGGCGGATTCCATGACCACGTCATCATATAAAAGACCGGCCCAAAAGGCAGGCAGTGCGCATAAATTGTGCCAGCGGCCACCGTCAGCGCCACGCATTTCCAGGTAACGTTTCAACCTCACTTCCGGAAAAGCGGTGGTCAGGTGATTCTCCCAGTCCCTGGCGGTGGGTTTTTCGCCCGGCAGTGCCGGCAGTGTTCCATTCAGGAATTCGCGGAAAGACTGACCGGACGCATCGATGTAATCCCCATTGCGATAAACAAAATACATGGGTACATCCAACATGTAATCAACATAGCGCTCAAAACCCATGGAGGCATCAAATACAAACGGCAGCATACCGGTCCGGTCCGGGTCGGTGTCCTCCCACACGTGCGACCTGTAACTGAGAAAACCACACGGCTTTCCATCGACGAAAGGTGAGTTTGCGAACAGGGCGGTTGCAATGGGTTGGAGGGCCAGCGACAGGCGGAATTTCTTGACCATGTCGGCCTCTGATCCAAAATCCAGATTGACCTGTACCGTGCAGGTGCGGCCCATCATGTCCAGACCCAGATTGCCGCGTTTTGGCATGTAACCCCGCATGATGCGATAACGGCCTTTTGGCATCCACTGTACGTCTTCACGCTTCAGCATGGGCTGAAACCCCATCCCCAAAAAGGCGATACCCAGTGGGTCGGAAATAGCTTTAACCTGTTTTAAGTGTGTATAAACCTCCTTGCAGGTCTGATGAACATCTTCCAGCAATGCGCCGGAAAGTTCCAGTTGGCCACCCGGTTCCAGCGTGATGGAAGCGCCGCTATCATCCAGTAATGCAATTGCATTGCCGTTTTCTGTGACCTCTCTCCAGCCAAACTGGCTGGCCAGTCCTTTGAGTATCGCATGTATACCACGTGGCCCGTCATAAGGCAGCGGCTTCAGGTCATCGGTGGTAAAACCGAATTTTTCATGTTCGGTACCCAGGCCCCATTCGCTTCTTGGTTTGCTGCCCGCTTCAAGGTATTCAACCAGCCCATGACGGTTTTCGATAGGTGGAGATATTTCCAATTTAAAACGCTCCATGTAGATTTGTGTCAGAATGCACCAGCCTGCTTCTGTCACCAGTACATTAGCATACACACAGGCGACTAAAACAGCTAACACCGGGTTCTGTTAATGAAGACAAGATACTTGATGCTCATGTGCCTGTCTTTTTGTCAACTGGCAGTTGCAACGACCCTGCAGCGTGGTCTTGGACCGGAACCGGGTACATTTGACATACACCAGGCGCAAGGGTTGCCGGCCATACAGGTTTTGCGGGAAATACGCGAAGGCCTGACGAGTTTTGATGCCAGCGGTCAGGTGGTAGCGGGTGCCGCTGCCAGTTGGCAGGTCCTTGATGATGGGAAAACCTATCTGTTTGAGTTACGCGATGATGCCTGCTGGTCCAACGGTGACCCGCTCCTCGCCGATGATTTCGTCCGCGGCTGGTGGCGTGCGCTGTCACCCGCAACACTGGCCCGTACAGCCAGTCTGCTGGCACCGGTTGTTAATGCCAGGGAGGTCATCAAAGGTACGCTGGATGTCTCAGCCATTGGTATCAGGGCGCTGTCTGCGCACAAGCTGGAAATAAGCCTGGCCGCACCGACACCCTGGTTTCCGGAAATCCTTGCCCACCCGGTCAGCTTTCCATTACACGCTGAGGGTGTGGGTCAGCCGCTCACGGCACCGGTCAATGGTCCTTTCATACTGGATAAGGTTATGCTGCACGCGTTGATACGGCTCAGGAAAAACCCGAACTACCATGCTGCCGATGACGTTTTAGTGGATGTCGTCGAGTACTTTCCCATTGAGGATCCTACCGCGGAGTTGTCCCGTTACCGTGCCGGTGAACTAGACATGACGGAAACCATTCCAGCCGGCAGGCACGAATGGTTACGCACCTATTTGGGCGATGAACTGAGGGTCAGTCCGTATATCGGCAGCTTCTGGCTGGGGTTGAATCTCGGACGCCCGCCCTTTGCGGAAAATGTTGATCTGCGGCGAGCATTGGCCCTGGCAGTCGATCGAAGAATCATCGCAAGGCTGGTGGTTGGTGCAGGTGAATTACCGGCCTGGAGCATCGTTCCGCCGGGGATGGCCGGGTATCAACCACGGCCCTTTGAAGGCAGTGAGCTGGAGCAGGCAGAACGTGAGGTGCTGGCAAAAAAATACTTTGCCCGGGCGGGTTACAGCGAGCGTAATCCACTACATATCGAATTGCGTTATAACACCTCCAGCCAGCACCGTAAAATTGCACTGGCTGTATCTTCCATGTGGCGCCAGGTACTTGGTGTCACGACCAGCATGGTCAACGAGGAGTGGAAAGTGTTCGTTAATAACCGTCGCCAGGGTGTTTTGACGCAGGTGTTTCGTGGTGGTTGGATTGCAGATTATGCCGATCCGACCAGTTTTCTTGACCTGTTCCGCAGCGATAACGAACTGAACACGACATTTTATAAAAACAGGACCTATGATCGTCTGTTGGACCAGGCGGCGCTATTACACGGTGATTTGCGTATGCAGCGTCTGCAAAAAGCAGAAACCCTTCTGCTGGGCGACATGCCGGTCATCCCACTTTATTTTTATGTTTCCAGACACATGGTCAAGCCCTATGTCAGCGGCTTTGAACCCAATGTCAGGGATATACACCTGTCGCGCTATATGGGGGTGGATCAGGCAAATCGATGAAACCCCTTCTTCGAGTCATTGTGTCAGTTATTTGCCTCGGTTTTCTTGGCGGCTGTGGTAATGATGATCAGAACCACTCCGCAGCCGGGCTACACCGGCATTTCAAGCCGGTAGCGTTACTTTTGACAGAAGAAGGCCGTCCCGACCCCTCGGTGCTGGCCGGGCGGCAGGAACTTCATCGCGATAATGGCAATGAACCACAAACCCTGGACCCTCATCTGGCGGAAGGTGTGCCTGCAGCGCATATCTTAAGAGATCTGTTTGAAGGCCTGACGGCCGAGTCACCCGATGGCAAAGTCATTCCAGGTGCTGCAATACGCTGGAATATAAGCCGCGATGGCAAGACTTATACATTTTACCTGCGCCGGGACGCTGCCTGGTCAAACGGTGACCCGGTCACCGCCCAGGATTTTGTGTACGGCTTGCGTCGCAGTGCCAGCCCGTCCACCGCGTCCAACTATGGACAGATACTTATCCCCATTGCCAATGCTGCCGATGTGCTGGCAGGCAAACTGCCGCTGGAACAACTGGGCGTGAAGGTAATGGATGAGTATACATTGCAGATCAAGCTGAATGGCCCGACACCCTACTTTCTCGGTCTGTTAAACCACTCATCGACCTACCCGGTGCACCGGGCCAGTGTCATGCGTCAGGGTGCGAATTTTTCCCGGCCTGGCAACCTGGTTTCCAATGGTGCCTATGTACTCAGGGACTGGAAGGTCAGATCACACATCGAACTGGTCAAAAATACGCACTACTGGGATGCTGAAAACGTTATTATCGAACGGGTTTTTTACTATCCTTTGGTTGATCTTTCATCCTCCATTAAACAATTTCGCGCCGGCAAGCTGAACTGGACCAGTGAGGTTCCCGGCAACCAGTTCAAATGGCTGAAAAAAAACTATGCTGAAGAATTGGTGATCAGCCCATGGCTGGGCTCTTATTTCTATGGTTACAACCTCAAACGCGAACCCTTTATTGATAACCCACAGCTCAGACTGGCACTGGCCATGGCGATAGACCGGGACCTGTTGACGGAAAAAGTGACCCAGTATGGCGAACAGCCTTCTTATACACTGGTGCCGCCAGGACTTGGTGATTACCTTTCCCCCTCACCGGAATGGGCCAAGTGGAGCCAGGCAGAACGTAATGAAGAGGCCCGTCGACTCTATACCCAGGCTGGTTATACGACAGAAAAGCCGTTGCGTGTCGAGATACGTTACAACACCGGTGAAAACCATAAAAAAATTGCCTTGGCGATTGCTTCATTATGGAAACAGGTGCTGGGTGTACAGGCTACACTTGTCAACGAGGAATGGAAGGTATTCCTGCAGAGTCGTGAACAAAAGGTGCTTACACAAGTCTTTCGAGCCGGTTGGATCAGCGACTACGCGGATGCATTCGGGTTTTTACAATTATTCGACAGCGGTCACGGACGCAATGATTTTGGTTATGACGATGCCGTGTACGATTCACTGCTGAAACAGATCGCGTCCGAGCGTATCCCGGCAAGACGCCGGCGTCTGATGCAGGAAGCAGAACGTATGTTGTTGGTGGATATGCCGTTTATTCCGGTGTACACCTACGTCACCAAGCGATTGGTCGACCCGCGTCTGAAAGGTTGGCAAAACAACGTCATGGATCACCATTACAGTAAGAATATGTACCTGCTGAAGACTGCATTGGACGTTGAGGAAACTGACCCGGAAACAGGGCCGGTGCAATGATGCAGAGCTCCGGTTTGTTGAAGCATTCGTTGCAACGCCTGCTGGGGTTGATACCAACACTATTGATGCTGATCACGGTGGCTTTTTTCATGATGAGGGTTGCGCCGGGGGGGCCGTTTGATACGGAAAAAGAACTCCTGCCGGAAATTGAAGCCAACCTGAATGCTAAATATCACCTCGATGAGTCATTACCACGGCAGTATTTCCGTTACCTGGGACAGGTGGCCGTGCTGGATTTCGGGCCGTCTTTCCAATACAAGGACTGGACGGTCAATGAGTTGATCGCACAGGGCTTCCCGGTGTCTTTGACCGTCGGTGGCCTGGCGATTGCTTTGGCGTTCGTGCTCGGCACGCTGCTTGGTATCACGGCAGCACTCAAGCAAAACTCCAAGCTGGATTATTCACTGATGGGGTTCGCCATGCTGGGTATTTCAATACCCAATTTTGTGGTGGCGCCGTTATTGATACTTTTACTGGCTGTCTATGCCGGTTGGTTGCCCGCTGGGGGTTGGGACTGGGGGCCGGGCAGCATGGTGTTACCGGTGGTCACGCTGGCTCTGCCGGTAACGGCGTATATCGCCCGCCTGACACGCGCCAGCATGATCGAAGTCCTGCACAGTAACTTTATCCGCACGGCACGTGCCAAGGGTCTGCCGGAGCTTGTGGTGATTCGAAGACACGCATTGAAGCCGGCGCTTTTACCCGTAATATCCTTTCTGGGCCCGGCGATTGCGGGTCTGATCAGTGGTTCGGTGGTCATTGAGCGGATATTTTCCATACCGGGTCTGGGCAGTTATTTTGTCCAGGGCGCCCTGAACCGTGACTACACACTGGTGATGGGCGTGGTCATTTTCTACGGTACGCTGATTATCCTGCTTAATTTTCTGGTGGACATCGTTTACGCCTGGCTCAATCCAAAAATAAATTATGACGAACAGCACTGAGCCCTCTGTGGTGGATCCTTTTGCAGCGGCGCTGGTGGTCAGTGACGTCAAGGGACGTTCTCCGTGGGAAGATGCCTGGCACCGTCTGCTCAAGAATCGTGCAGCAGTTTATAGCGCGATCGTGATGGCGTTTATCATAGTGATGGTCGTTGCGGGGCCGATGGTGATTTCATGGGATTCGGATTTTACCGACTGGGATTACACGTCGGCGCCGCCGAGCCTGGCAAGTGGTCACTGGTTTGGTACCGATGCCGTTGGCCGGGACATCCTGGTACGGACCCTTGAAGGTGGAAGAATTTCACTGTTGGTAGGCTTCATCGCCACGCTGGTAAGCCTGTTGATTGGTGTCAGTTATGGTGCTGTAGCCGGCTATTTCGGTGGTCATGCGGACCGTCTCATGATGCGTATCGTGGATATAATCTACGCTTTGCCATTCATGTTTTTCGTGATCCTGCTGATGGTGATATTCGGACGAAATATCTTCTTGGTTTTCGTCGCCATTGGTGCTGTTAACTGGTTGGATATGTCACGCATTGTGAGAGGTCAGACCTTGAGTTTAAAAAATACCGAATTCATTGAGGCGGCAAAGGCCTGTGGGGTCGGTCCGTGGGGCATCATCAAGCGTCATATCATCCCAAACCTGCTCGGTGTGGTCGTGGTGTATATGACACTCACCATCCCCCAGGTCATCCTGGTCGAGTCTTTTCTGAGTTTTCTCGGACTTGGTGTGCAGGAACCCATGAGTTCCTGGGGCGCGCTGGTCAGCGACGGTGCTCAGGACATGGAAACCGCGCCCTGGACGTTGATTGTACCGGCCACCCTTTTGACCATCACGTTGTACTGCTTCAACTTCATTGGTGACGGTTTGCGTGATGCATTGGATCCCAAGGACAGGTTTTAATGCCCTTGTTACAAATCAAAAACCTGGATGTGAACTTTGAGACCTCGGAGGGTGACGTACATGCGGTAACACGGCTAAGCTTTTCGATCAATGCAGGCGACGCAATGGCCATTGTTGGCGAGTCGGGGTCTGGTAAAACCCAGACCATGATGGCCGTCATGGGATTGCTGGCGGAAAACGGCAGTGCCTCGGGCGAGGTCGTGTTCAAAGGACGGGATCTTTTGCAGATGTCCACGGCAGAACTGAACCATCACCGCGGCAGGGAGATCGCGATGATTTTCCAGGACCCGATGACTTCCCTGAATCCGTATCTCAGCGTGGAAAAACAAATGACCGAGGTGGTCATGCACCACCAGGGACTGAATAGGCGCGAGGCCCGTGCGCACGCCATTGAAATGCTCAGGGCCGTGCGTATCCCGGACCCGGAGCAACGTATTCACCAGTATCCGCATGAGTATTCCGGCGGTATGCGTCAACGTGTGATGGTGGCCATGGGCCTACTATGCCAACCGGACCTCCTGATCGCCGACGAACCCACGACTGCGCTCGATGTCACGGTACAGGCCCAGATCAGCCGGTTGATGGGTGAACTGCGGGCCACATCGAATTCAGCCATCATCCTGATTACCCATGACCTTGGCGTCGTAGCCGGGTTATGTGAACGTGTGCTGGTAATGTATGCGGGTGAGCCGGTTGAATGTGGCAGTGTTGAGCAGATCTACTACCGGCCCCGGCATCCCTATACCCGCGGCCTGCTGGATTCCGTACCGCGTCTGGACCATGCGGATGAAAAAGGCCTGCACGCCATAGCCGGTAATCCGCCCAATTTACTGGATCTGCCAAGCGGCTGCCGTTTCCGTAAGCGCTGTCCAAAAGCCTTTGAGGCCTGTAAGGAAAAACCACCCCTGCGGGTGAACGAAAACGGTCATGCGTTTCGCTGTTTTCTGGACACGCCATTATGAACGCCAGGGTGCTCAGGGTGCAGGATCTTGCAGTGCACTTCAAAGTCAGGGAAGGGGGTCTACTTAACGCCAGAGTGAGAACATTGAAGGCGGTCAATGCTGTGAGCTTTGAACTGAACGCCGGTGAGACCTTGGGTATCGTGGGCGAAACCGGCTGTGGTAAATCAACCCTCGCGCGCGCCATACTGGGCCTGATCAAGCCCCAGCGTGGGCGGGTTTTGTGGCTGGGTGAAAACCTGGTGAAACTGGGGGAAGAGGCCCTGCGTAAAAAACGCGAGGACTTGCAAATCATCTTTCAGGACCCACTGGCCGCACTGGACCCGAGGATGACGGTTCGGGATATTATTGCTGAACCCTTGTGGACTTTTTTCCCCAGGATGGCCCGGGTACAGGTCGACGAGCGGGTTCGCGGCATGATGAAAATGGTGGGTCTGTTGCCCAACCAGGTCAATCGTTATCCACATGAGTTTTCCGGCGGTCAGTGTCAGCGTATCGGTATTGCCCGTGCGTTGGTGCTCAATCCCAAGCTGGTGATATGTGATGAGCCCGTGAGTGCGCTGGATGTATCGATCCAGGCGCAGATCATCAGCTTGCTGAAAGACCTGCAAAAGAAACTGAACCTGTCCTTATTGTTCATTGCGCACGATCTCTCGGTGGTCAAACATATCAGTGACCGGGTGATGGTAATGTATCTTGGTCGGATCATGGAAAACTCCGACCGCGATAATCTTTACACACGCCCGTTGCATCCCTATACCAGTGCCCTGATCAAGGCGGTTCCGGTGCCGGACCCGAAATTGGCGCGGCTCGCAGGGGAAACCGGGCTGACAGGTGACATGCCGTCACCACTGGATCAACCTGAAGGTTGTGTATTTCACAGTCGTTGCCCATACATCGTCAAAAGATGTGAGTTGGAAGTCCCGGCTTTGAGACGTTTGGAAAAAGGTGATTGGGTGGCCTGCCACCGGGCGGAAGAACTTGACCTGACTATCAGCAAAGTGAAACGCTAGTGAACGATGCAGTACACTGGGAGCCTGTATTTCTCCTTCATGGAACTGGACGGGTGACTTTCCCATATCCGGCTCATCCGATATGGGATACCTTTTGTAGTCAGGTGCCGAAGCTCAATATTACTGTTGTGAATGTAGTGGGTGAAGTGGGTGAATTTGAGTAAGATTCTGTTGCCACGATTACACCAAACCCGTAAAATTCACTCCCTAAAAATAAATCGCATTTATCCCTTTTTAATGTAGACCCACATGCGTATGCGTACAGTTTGTTGTTAGTAATATCACAAAGACCGTTAGTCGCATTTGTGCCTGAAAAAACAGACCCGCCGATACAACACTTTTACGTGGGCATCTGAAGTGAATTAGATATGATGAAAATACCTGATAACCTGATTGTTTTCATAACCATTGTAGTGGTTATTTTGGCCTCGATCGCTTTGTTTTTTCTTCTCCTCACACGAGTATCTCTGATCCTTCAATCCGGCACTGCCAATTCGGACCCTGATACGGCTCATATTTACTGGATCTACAAAAGCCCATTTTTTATCAGACTGGTTGACCGGATGTTTGTTGTATCGACGATATTATTATTGCAGTACAACAACCTGGTGAGCTGTGTTGTTAAACGATTAAACCCATCATTGAAAGACAAACGGGTCTTGCAGATTTCCTGTGCTTTCGGAAACATATCTGAAAAAGTAGCTGAAAGCTGCTTAAAGCAGGGTGCGGAGGAGTTTGTACTGACTGACATCATGCAAAGCGAGGTCGATAATGCCGAAAGAAAGCTGAAACGTTTTGGAAACTTGTGCACCTTTTTAAAACAGGATGCTACAAACTTGGAGTTTGAAGATCAGTCATTTGATTATGTGGTGGTTTTTTTCCTTCCTCATGAGTTACCCCTTGATAAAAAAGGCCAACTTATAAAAGAAGCCAATAGAGTATTAAAGCCTGGCGGGAAAATAGTTTTTGGTGAATTTCATAAACCAAGATTGAAGGTTTTAGAGATGCTGGGGCGTATTTATTTTTACATTTTTGAGCCCTATGCCACTGAAATGTGGGAAAACTTCGACCTCGCGAAGATTCTGGAAGAAAAGATGGAAGATCCCTACAGGGTCGAAAAAGACACCTTTCTTTTCGATAATTTCCAGGTTGTGGCTGCAAAACGACTGGCGTAAACCGCACCCAAAGTCAACTTCAGATAAAACACAACCACAAGCCACTCGTACCCCTGATCCATATTTTAGGTCACGACTCGTCCCCAGGACGATAAATGCCGTGCTAAGCTGTACAATTGGGCAAACCCTGCAGGAACGTATGGAACCATCGGGACATTGACGACGCCAGCCCTAAGAACCCTGATCGTGGATGATGAGTCTCTGGCGCGCCGCGGCCTGCTCCACCGGCTCAAGGCCATCGAAGACGTCGAGGTCATCGGCGAAGCGCGCAATGGGCGTGATGCATTGCGGCAGATAAAAGACAAGCGACCGGATCTGGTTTTCCTGGACATCCAGATGCCGGGCATCAACGGTTTCGAGGTGGTGCAGCAACTCGATGTCCGGAACATGCCTATCATCCTGTTCCTGACCGCATATGATGAATATGCCGTCAAGGCCTTTGAGGTCAATGCCCTTGACTACATCCTCAAGCCGATTGATGCAGAACGTCTGGCGCAGGTATTGGAAAAAGTACGTGGCAATCTCAAGCAGAAACAGGCCCTGAAACACAAACAAATGCTGCTCAAACTCGTCAGCGATATCTCTGGTGGTGTTGTCAGCCATTTTTCCGATCTTAAAGATACGAGTGCACAGGATCTGGTCAATCCGGAACCGGTCAGACTCGCCATTCGCGACAGCGGACACACCACCTGGGTGAAGCAGCAGGATATCGAGTGGATAGATGCGGCCGGCGATTACATGTGCGTCAATGTCGATGGCGTCACCCACATCATGCGCAAAACCATGAAGGAACTGGAAAGTGAGCTGGACTCCAACATCCTGCAACGCGTCCACCGTTCGACCATCATCAACATCAGGAAGGTCCGGGAAATGGAATCGCATATCAACGGTGAGTATTTCCTGACCCTCGATTCAGGACATCGAGTCAAGTTGTCGAGGACTTACAAGGACAAGCTCAAGTTGCTGCGCTAAATCTCGTACGCTTTATCGTAAAAACAAAACCGTTCACCGCAGCCCATGACCAAAGGCACAATCCCCCGCCCATCCCGTTATCCATATTACTCCTGCAACGTTTAGAGATTTCGCAGCGTCAAAGTAACCAAGACGGCATGAAAGAAGTTGTTTTTGCCCGGATATTTCATCGGGGATCCGGGTTAAACCGGCACAAGCAATGAATGCCTGTGCCGGCACCAGGATTTCGTATGAGCAAGGCCGGGGAAATTCTCCCTGATCATCGTCTGACCGACGTTCCCGGCTTTACCTCAACCGCCCCCGCCGTTCCCCTCTTTGGGCGCGGGGCGGTTTTTTTTGCGATCCAGTAGACTCATTAAAACGGCCATTCGTGTAAAAACACCATTGCTTACCTGTGTTTTGATAAGGGACTGCCTGCCATCGACAACCTCGGTGGCGATCTCCACACCACGGTTGACGGGGCCCGGGTGCATGATGACGCAGTTTTCGGCGGCCAGACCCAATCGCTGTTGTGTTAAGCCCCAGTCAGCAAACCATGCTTGTTCATCCGGCAGCGCGAGTTCGCCGAAGCGCTCGCGCTGTATACGCAATACCATGATCACGTTGACACCGGTAATTGCCTCCTCCAGTTGATTGAAACTACTCAAACCCTGGATACCATCCAGATTCAGCAACCCAGGTGGTCCTGCCAGGCGGATGTCCTGCATCCCCAGTTGCCTGAACAGTACGATGTCAGAACGTGCCACTCGGGAATGGCTGATGTCACCGACGATGGTGAGCTTGATGTTTTTCAGGTCACCGAATACCTGTTGCAGTGTGAGTGCATCCAGCAGTGCCTGGGTGGGGTGATTGGCACAGCCATCGCCTGCATTGATGACGTGTGTTTGCGCCGTTTCCGCCAGTGTTGCGACCGCGCCGTCGCGACTGTGGCGGATAACGATCACGTCCGGACGCAGGGCCTGGAGCGTCTGAAAAGTATCTTCCAGTATTTCACCTTTTACGGCCGAACTGGCGTTTGGCTGAAAATTGATCACGTGCATGCCCAGCCGCTTGGCTGCGATTTCAAATGACATCCTGGTGCGGGTACTTGGCTCCATGAAGAGGTTGATCAAAATCCGGTCCCGGAGCCGGTTGGCAAAAGCCAGTGGGCTTGCCGAAACCTGCGCAGCCAATTTAAGCAAGGATTGCAGCTGCTGCGGGTCGATTGAACCTATATCAAGCAGGTGTTGCATCATGATCTGACCGTCTCATTTTGCGTGCGGGATATTATGCAGATTGTAACCAGTTTTCAAGGATGATTTGAGCCGACATGGCATCTTTGAGCGCCGCGTCCTTGCGCCTCATGTCGCCACGCCGGCGGGCGTTCACAAAGCGTTGCTCTGCACTGAAAGAAGTCAGGCGTTCGTCTTCAAATAATAGCCGTATTCCAAAACGCTCATTCAGTTGCTTGCCAAATTGCCGTGCATTGCGTGACATATCGGTCTCCCCGCCATTTGCATCCAGTGGTAACCCGACTACCAGTGCAACCGGTTGCCACGTTTTTATAATATCGGCAATTGCCTGCCAGTCAGGTTCGCTGGTGACCGTGACCACGGTCAGTGCGTTGGCCGTTCCGGTCAGCGTCTGGCCAACAGCCACGCCAATACGCCGGTGACCAAAATCAAATGACAGTAATACACCAACGGGTCTGGGTTCATCAGCCTCGCAGTGCTCAGGCATGCCCGCTCATGCCGTACAGGTCTTCGATATTGAAGCCCAGCCCGGCAACGGCCTTTTCCCAACGGCTTTGAACGGGGGAGTCAAACAGGATTGCTTTGTCGGCCGGCACCGATAGCCAGGCGTTCTGACGTATCTCCGACTCCAACTGGCCGTTGCCCCAGCCCGCATATCCCAGCGCCACTATGAATTGTCCGGGCCCTTCACCAACTGCGATGGCGCTAAGGATATCCCTGGAGGTGGTTATCATGATGTCGTCATTTATTTGAACACTGGATTCATAACCATCCATCGGTGTATGCAATACAAACCCATGATCGGGACTGACCGGCCCACCCTCAAGCACCATTGTGTTGATGATCCTCTCATCCTCGCAAACAATATCGATCTGACGCAGTATTTCCCCCAGCGTAAAACCTGACAGCCGGTTGATGGTGATACCGATCGCACCCTGATCGTTATGCTGGCACATCAGCGTAACACTGTGTGAAAAATTCGGATCGGCCATAGCCGGCATTGCGATCAGCATTTGCTGCTGCAAATAGCCAGCCAGGGTGTCTGTGGGCTTTTTACTCATGGTTCAAATGTTAGTCTTATTACCTGACAATTCAAGCGTGCAAGCGTGGTTGTTTCCCAATTCTTCAGTTGAGTCCCCTGAAATCCCTGGAAAAGACCCACGTACGCGTGATGTGCAAAACATCAATTGATGTGTTGATCGTGTCAGGTAAAGGCGAATACGGGGCCGCCAGACGCACGATCCGGGCAGCCGCCTGGTCCAGTTCAGGCAACCCTGAACTGCGCCGGATATCAATGCTTTCAACGCTGCCATCGCGGTTGATACCCACCGTCATCAGCACATCGCCAACCAGCTTTCTGCGGCGTACCTCTTCTGGATAGTTTAGATTGCCGACACGTTCGACCTTGGCGACCCAGGCCCGCATATAAGCTGCAAATTCATACTCACGTGTGTTGGCGGATATCCATTTACGGCGTGGCAATTTTGACTGAGACGGACGTTCGCCCTGGACGCCTGACTGCCGTCTCGCCATCTCCATACTCGCTTGCCTCAGGCTGGCGGCGCTGGGGGTTGGTGGTTTGGGCTGTGCGATGCTGGTGATCTGCTGTGTTAATGGCATATCCGGCGCTTCAACCAGTAGCTGTTCGCGCGTGGCGTCCTTGACCGGCGCTGACTCTTCCTGCTGATTGTGGGTATCCTCACCCGTTGAACCCATCAGCGAAGAATCTGCATTTTCCAGTACGAAAGGGTCGTCCTCAGTGGATTCACCACCACCACGCTGTGCGGCCTGTGCCAAAAAATCAGCCTCATCCGGTGGTGTTTCGGACTGCCAATTTACCATCACCACGTCAAGTGTCTCGAGGGGATGTGTCAGAGGTTTGAAATCAAACACAAAACCCATGCCCAATAATACGAAGGCGTGCAGACCGATTGCGATCAGAAAACTGGCGGCAAAACTGTCATCACTGGTGTAGTGCATTCCGGCCTGCATATTTCAGTTCTTAAGGGCCCCCTCAGCAGCATCAAAAAGCCGTGCGGCAATGTTCAGACCATAGGCCTTGTCCAGTTCACGTATACAGGTCGGGCTGGTCACATTGACCTCGGACAACCAGTCACCGATGATATCCAGTCCGGCGAACATGATGCCCATACGTTTGAGTTGCGGTGCAACTTGGTCACATATCCATTGATCACGCTCGCTCAGCGGCATGGCTTTGCTGCTCCCGCCCTTGGCCAGATTACCGCGAAAATCCCCCTCACGCGGGAAACGCGCCAAAGCATAAGGAATGGCTTCACCGTTCACTATCAGTATGCGTTTGTCACCGGCGGAAATTTCCTTGATAAATTTTTGCACCATGACCGGCCGTGTTTCGTGCCGGGTGATGGTTTCCAATATGACGTTTACATTGAGGTCCTCATCACTGAGCTGGAAAATGGACTCCCCGCCCATACCATCAAGTGGTTTGACCACGCAATGGCCGTAACTGGCTACAAAATCACGCAATCTGGCCGCCTGGCTACTGATGAGCATGGGTACACAGCACTGTGGAAAATGATTGATAAAAAATTTCTCGTTGGCGTCACGCAGACTTTGTGGTCGGTTGATAACCAGGGTGCCGGTCTTTTCAGCCAGTTCCAATATATAGCTTGTATAGATGTAGTCCATATTAAATGGCGGGTCACGACGCATCAACAGGATATCCAGCTCTGCCAATGGCCGGTCATCGACTCCGCTGAGACTGAACCAATCCGTGGCGTTATCGCGCACTTCAAGCAATTGCATGCGGCCATACGCATGACCGTCTTTGACGAACAAGGCTTGAGGTTCCATGTAATATAGACGATGGCCGCGTCGTTGCGCTTCCAGCAACATCGCAAAGGTAGAATCCTTGTATGTCCTGATGCCGTTGATGGGGTCCATCACCACACCTGTTTTCGGTGTTTGCGATACCGTGTCATTATGTCCGGGCATATTTATTAACCTTTTTAAACCGGCATCATTATCCTTCGCTTGCGGGTCTGATTCCAGCTATGTGGAGCTAACCATTTGCTAAATGCCTTGTTGCTCAACGATATGAATAATATTTATGCAGAATTACAACAGGCTGGCATCCGCCCATCTGTACGGGTAAACTAATTTGGGCAACACAGGGGGCGGTTGCAATGGCCTCATTGACAATGGCCTATACGATAAAAGGATTTATTGTAAGCAGCCAATAACATGGAAGAGATTTATGAGCCAGAAAAATCCTAAACAACCGGAAAAAAAAGACGATCAGACCACGGGACCCAAAAAACTTTGTGTACTAGTGGTTGACGATAGTGCGACCATACGCCGCTCAGCCGAAACCATGCTGACCAATGAAGGTTGTGAAGTGATCACGGCTGAAAATGGTTTTGAAGCATTGTCAAAGGTCACGCGGCACCACCCGGACCTTATTTTTGTCGACATAATGATGCCACGGCTGGATGGTTATCAAACCTGTGCCATCATCAAAAACAATGTCGAGTTCAAGGACACACCGGTGATCATGCTCACCTCCAAGGACGGCCTTTTCGACATGGCACGTGGCCGGGTTGTAGGATCGGATCTTTACCTGACCAAACCCTTCACGCGCGAAGAACTGCTGGGTGCCGTCAAGCATCACGCGGCCTGACGTCAGGTTGATCCACACCAGGGTGAGAAAGACATATGCCAGCGGCTAACGCATCGTTTGAAAAACTGCTTGATTATGAACAACGCAGCCAGGCCTTTGAGCCCGGGCAGGCAGGGGAGCATCTGCACAGCGGTGAGTGGGCCGGTGTAATCTTTCGAATTGGCGATTCCCGCCTGGCCTGCAATGTTGCCGATGTCCATGAATTTTTACCGATCCCCGCCTTTACACCGGTGCCTGGCACCAAACCGTGGATCCTGGGTCTGGCCAATGTGCACGGCGACCTGCTGACAGTTGTGGACCTGGTATGGTTCTTCAGCGGCGAGCGCTCGGTGGTGTCCATGCGAACCCGTTTGCTGGCAGCGAGCCTGCGTGGTCGGCCGGTGGGTCTGATGGTGGACGAGGTTTATGGCCAACGTCAATTTGTGACCGCTGAGGGCAAAAAATCACGATTACCCGCAAAGTCCCCTTTTAAAAACTATGTGCAAAAACAGTATCGTTCCGGTAATGATGTCTGGCAGCAACTCGATCTCGAACACTTGTTTTCAACCTCCGAATTCCTGAATGGTGCGGTGTGAGCGCGGGGTTAAGAGAATGAAAAAGCTACAACTACACAGCAGGGGACAGCGCTCCTTTGGTGTCTATTTGTTGACCGGTGTGTTAATCGCTTCACTGGCTTTCGTGGCGGTCACCTTTTACCTGCTCGCGCGCCACGTCCGCCATGAGCAGGAGTGGACCTCACTGGCTACCGAGGTACAGGTCAGCTCGCAACAACTTGCAAAATCTGCCCATGAGGCCGCCGCAGGTAACCTGGATGCATTCCTTGAACTGGGGAACGCGCGTGACAGGATAAGCCGAGCCATGGAAACGCTACGTGCCGGCTCTATTGCCACACAATTGAGTCCTGGTTACGGGGAAAACAAGATTGCAGCAACCATCAGCAAGCTGGGCCCTGGTTATGATACAGGCGTTTTGCCGCCAACGCCCGGTGAAGTTGATGCGGCGATGCGGCAACTCAATCTGACCTGGGACCGTATGAACACCAACGCGGCGAATATTCTGGACCGCCAGCAACTGGTGCTGGAATTGGCATCAGCCCACAACCAGGTGCAGGAAAACATAGCAGGAATCCAGAAGAACACCGATACTATCACCCGTGCGCTGACCCAAAGCGGCGCTCCAACCAGCCAGATTGTATTTGCCAGCCGTCAACTGGTATTGGCAGATCGAATGTTGCGCAGGGTCTCAGAAGTACTTCAAGGTGGCAGTCATGCAGTTCACGCTGCAGATAATCTGCAAACAGACAAAGAACAGTTTGAAAAGGTGCTGTCCGCCTTATCTGGCGGTGACCAGGGGCTCGGTATCACCCAGGTGCGCAATACGCAGGCATTGCGTTCGCTGGCACAGGTCAAAAGCCAGTTTAATACCATCAAGCCCCAGATCGAAGCCATCCTTGCATCATCCAGCGACCTGTTCGAAGTGCGTGGCGCCGCTGATGAAATTTTTCTTGATAGCCGCGACGTATTCGATGAGGCAGCTCACCTGAAGAATACGATTGCAGAACTACCGCAGGCCCGTCTGTGGCCGACACAAAATACCGGCGTGATCGGTCTGATCCTGATGATAGCCGTCGTCTGGATGCTGGTCTATTCATTCCTGTCTGCGGAGCGTAAACGTGCAAAAATTGCCGCAAGAAACAATAAGAGAAACCAACAGGCCATCCTGGACCTGCTGGACGAAATGAGTTCATTGGCTGACGGTGACCTGACGGTGGAAGCCACCGTCACTAAAGAAATTACCGGTGCCATTGCCGATGCGATCAATTATACCATCGAACAGCTGCGTGAACTGGTTAAAGGCATCAAGTTCACCGCTCAGGAAGTCGCCAGGTCTGCAATGGGAACTCAGACTGCCACATCCGAGCTTGCCAGGGCGGCAGCCATGCAGGTGAAGCAGGTGGGTGAAGCCACCAAGACTGTACGGATCATGGCAGAGTCATTTGATTCCATGGCTAAACGCTCACATGAGTCCAGTGACGTGGCCCAGCGTTCCGTTAAAATCGCCCACAATGGCTGTGAAAAAGTCCGTGAAACCATCATAGGCATGGACACCATTCGCGAACAGATACAACAGACGTCCAAACGCATTAAACGTCTCGGCGAGTCCACGCAGGAAATCGGCGATATCGTGGCGTTGATCAACGGCATCGCTGAGCAAACCAATGTGCTTGCATTAAATGCGGCAATCCAGGCGGCGTCTGCAGGTGGTGCAGGAAAAGGCTTTGCGGTGGTGGCTGATGAGGTTCAGCAACTGGCCGAGAGCGCAACCAATGCAACCCGGCAGATTGAAACCCTGGTGCAAACCATTCAGGCAGATACCTCGGAAGCCGTTGTTTCGATGGAATCCACAATTTCGGAAGTCGTCAGTGGTGCTCGTCTGGCGGAAGATGCCGGCACCGCCCTGGAACAGATCGAGTCAGTATCCAAAGACCTGTCAGGGCTGATTGTCAGCATTGCAGACGAAGCCCAGGCCCAGTCAGCCAGTGCGACAAATATCTCAGAATTGATGATAAGTGTACAGGCTGTCTCGGTACAGTCGTCCGAGGGCAGTTCAGATACCGCCAATTCGGTTAAGAAACTGGCAGAACTGGTAATGCGACTCAGCGATTCGGTTACTGATTTCAAACTGCCGGATGATGGCTGAATGTTGCAGGCGGCGTCCAGAGCACATGTATATGACCCCAAGCCCCACAGTAGCGTGGGGTTTTGTACGTCAGTGGATGCGGGCTGATGCTGGAGCAGGCTTCCAATGCCAGCACGGTACTTACCTGGGTACGCCGGGACCTGGATAAACATCTGACCCAGATCCGTACCCAGATTGAACACATTGCAACAAGTTCGCACATTGGTGATGGCGTTACAAATACAAAGCAGCACCTGAGGCAACTAAAATATACTTTTGAAGCACTGGTGTTGCAGGGGGCGACACTCGTCTTCGAAGAGATGATTCGGGTCTGTGACGAATTAGAGCACTTTAACGACCATGATCGCCAGATTGCATTTGCTGCCTTGATGGATGCCATCGTTATCGTACCGTCTTACCTGGATCGTTTGCAGGCCGGTCACCATGATTTGCCGGTATTGTTATTGCCCGTTATCAATGAGCTGCGTTCAGCATACAACGCCAGTGTTGTATCGGAAGCAACCCTGTTTGCCCCAAACCTTGATGTACCACTGCCAGAGCTGGAGGAAGAACTGACGGGGAGTAATGCGGGAAGTGACACGGACCCGACTGACAATGATGAATCATTCCAGAGTTTTGCGCGGCGCTTACGTCGACAATATGAAAACGCGTTGCTGAGCTGGCTGCAAAACCAGAATGACATCAGTTTATTGTCTCCATTGCACAAGGTATGCGAGACCACGTACCGTCGTGCACAAAGACTGGACATCGTCAGGCTCTGGTGGATTGCAGCCGAAGTCATCGTCGGGTTGCTCGATGGCGTCATCGATAATGATGTACATATACACCGGTTATTCGCACGTTTGAACATCATATTGAAATCGCTCGCGGAGAAGGGTGAAACCGCCACCAGCCGTGATTCGGTCAATGCTATTTCGCAGGCCCTGCTCTTTCACGTCGCCCAGTCCAGAAGTGGCAACGCCAGCGTTGACCTTTTACGCGAGCGTTTTCAATTGAAGACTTTGGTTCCCGACCGCGAAGCATTGTTACGGGCCCGGGGTACTGTCACCGGACGTAACCGCGATCTGTACAACGCCCTCGGTGCAGCAGTACGTGATGAACTTTCCCTCATCAAGGATGCGCTTGATCTGGAACTACGCACAGGTGTTGTAGATGTAGATAGACGTAGCGAAAGCAAGGAGGCGCTGCGGCGGCTCAAAGACACTCTAAAGATGATGGGACTGGGTGATTCTGCTCGATCCATTGATGAGCTTTTGCCGTCATTTGAAGCCAGTGAAGATGCAAACGATGAGACAGGCGAAGGACCGCGCAATACCTTGTTGCTGGAATTAGCGGAGCGATTGATCCAGGTGGAGTCGGTGCTCGAGGAACAAATCGAAACGCTGGGCGAACCGTTGGAGTTGATACCGGGGCAGAAATTCATCGACTTGCCGACGCATGAACTCCACCGTTTTAGAGTGTGCTTGCTGGATGAGACAGTGGTCAGCATGCGCCAGCTCCAGGAGGGCGTCCACCAGCACTTTGGTGGTAACGAGGACGCCGATTTCACCAGTCCCCTGGAACACATAGCCGGGGCCATGGAACTGATCGGTGATATCGATTCTGCCAAACTGGCATTGCAGTTGCGCAATGCACTTGACAACCTATTGAGTCCGGTCAGTTCCGAAGTGGCTATCGACAGTGGGCAGCTTGAGCGGGTGACCGATGCGGTCGCGGCATTCGAGTTATACCTGGCAGGCTGTCGCGACCAGCAAGGCAACCGGGGACAGTTCCTTGAAATACTCAAGGACCGGCTGGGTCATCTCCCGGTGGCTGAGATGGAGAAATCGGTCAGGCCCGTGGCACCCGCTCCGCAGGCTCAAAAACCACCCGCACCCGGCGCTGCTGAACCCGGTGATGGTGCAACGGGTGGTGGTCTGCCACAAGGGCCAGATCAGGAATTGCTGGAGGTTTTCCTGGAAGAGTACGAGAGCGTTGCCGGGATGCTCAGGAAACAGATCCCGCGCTGGCTGGAGCAGCCTGAAAACAATAAGCTGATGACGGAAATCAGGCGTGGCTTTCACACACTCAAGGGTAGCGGGCGCATGGTTGGTGCTATCGAGATGGGTGATTTTTCCTGGCACATTGAAGAAATGCTCAATATGTTGCTGGCCGGTCGTACCGGAGCACTCGATGACGTAGGCGTGATCGTCCAGCTGGCTGCAATGGCATTGCCGGAGCTGAAACTGCGCCTGCTACAACAGCCATCCGACCTGAGCACGGCTGCGATTGAAGTGATCAGCCGGAATGCCAGCCAGGTTGTAAACGGCAGTGCGCCTGCATGGCGTGAGTTCGATGGTCTGCTAAGTCCTGAAATGCACGCCGTGCTGCCCGCCGCTGCCGTGGATACAACGGATGGCCAGGTACCGGTAACAGAAACAACCGGGGAAGGTACAGACGATGAGACAGACCTTGATGACTTGCTGTGTAAGGAACTGGCATCTAACCTCGCCGTATTTAAAGGCTTGATGAACAGCGTATCGAGGGATCGCAAAACCACTGCCAGTGATGCACAGCTACTCGCCATCCACACCATTGCAGGCACAATGGCCTTGCAAGCAGTTGGCCATGAGGACGATGTCGCAAAGGCACTTGAAGGTCTGCTTGAAGCACAAAAGCAAAGCCGTAAACCTTTCAGTGACACCGCCGTGTGGACCATAGCCACCTCTCTGGAGCACTTGCAGGCCTGTCTGTCCAGACGCGAGGGTGATGAGGGAGCCGTACTGGCAGAAGACGAGGATGAGCTGATCGAGCAACTGCTTGCGTTGGGTTTCTCTTATGAAACCCCTGTTGATGACGAGGTGGAAACGCACCTTGAAGTACCAGGGGAACTTGCGGGTGAACCCGTGGAGCCGGTAGCGCCTGAAACCAGCCAGCCGAAAGAGCCTGCTTCTGACGAGGAGATCAAAGAATTCGAGCCTGTCGAAGTGCCGCAGGAAGATCCGGTTGATACCGAAATACTGGCGATCTTTCTCGAAGAGGCAGTCGAAGTGCTGGCGCGCAGCGACACCTTGCTCAATACCTGGCGCGATGACCTGCCAAATCTGGAGGTTGTCAAAAATCTGCAGCGAGAAATACACACATTCAAGGGTGGCGCGCGTATGTCCGGTGTGAGCGCAATGGGCAACCTGAGCCACGCGATGGAATCACTACTGGAACGCATTGCCAGCAAACTGCTACCGCCATCGGTGTCCGCCATCGAAGCGCTCGAACAGGGCTGCGACCATCTCAATGCCTGGGTGGACCAGGCTGCCAAGGGTCAAATACCACAGGTCGGTACAGCATTGAAACTGTTTGAGCAGCAGACCGCTGCGCTGATCGCGGTGCCGGTTCAGCCCGTGGTACGAACACAGGCCGAGGAGCCGTTGGAAACACCGGCATATGAATTACAGGATATTCCGGACGTCGTGGCACCCGCAATTGAGCGGGAGCCCAGGGCAGAAATCGCTGCCAGCGAAGAAACTACGGCTGCGCAACAAATTCGTGTGGATGCTGAGTTGCTGGACACACTGGTCAATTCTGCAGGTGAAATCAGCATTTTTCGCTCCCGTCTGGAACAACAGGTCACCTCGTTGCGTGAAAACCTGAAAGAGTCCGATGCAACCATTGCAAGGCTCAGGGAGCAATTCCGTAAGCTGGAGTTTGAAATTGAAGCGCAGATACGGTCCCGCTACAGGGAGGAAGCGCCATCGGACTCAGAGGAGTTCGACCCACTTGAACTGGACCGTTTTTCTTCTATCCAGCAATTGTCCCGAGGCTTGTCGGAATCAGTTTCAGACTTGCTGAACCTGCAGGAATTGCTGGATGCTTCCACACGCAAGTCCGAAGCACTGCTGATAAAACAATCACGTGTTAGCACACAACTGCAGGAAGGACTCATGCAGACCCGCATGGTGCACTTTGGTACCATCGCACCGCGGTTACGCAGGATTGTGCGTACCGCCGCCAGTGAAACCGGCAAAAAAGCTCGTTTGCAACTGCGAATGACGGGTGGTGGTGACCAGCTGGACCGCAATGTGCTGGAGAGAATTACGGCACCTTTGGAGCATTTGCTCCGGAACGCGATTGTACACGGCATTGAAACACCGAAAGTCCGTGCCAAACTCAAAAAGCCAAAAGAAGGGCAGGTCAGCATAACAGTTGCAGCCGCGGCTACCGAGTTTGTCATACGCGTACAAGACGACGGTGCAGGCCTCAATATGGAAGCCATTAGAAAACGTGCCCAGGCAACCGGTTTGCTGGATCAGAAAGCCGACCCGCGACCTCAACAGCTCATGCAGTTCATTCTTCACAGCGGCTTTACGACTTCGGAAAAAGTCACGGGCCTGGCCGGTCGCGGTGTTGGCATGGATGTCGTCAACAGTGAAATAAAACAAATTGGCGGTTCCACTGAAATTGATTCTGAGCCCGGCAAGGGTAGCTGTTTTACCATTCGCATTCCGTTCACACTGGCAGTCATGCAGGCCATCGGTGTAATGGTCGGCGAGCATCGCTACCTGATACCTTTGTCCAGTGTGGCGGGTGTGGCACGTATGCTGCCTGCCGACTACCAAAAACTGCTGGCAAATGACACGCCCAGCTACAGGTTTGCAGGTGAACAGTTTACCGTGCTTGAACTGGAACCGTTGCTGGGCGAACCCACAACCCCGCTGGATGAGGATACGATCTCCATCCTTCTGATCAAGTCCGGCGAGCAGCGTGCGGCCCTGCGTGTACCGCAACTGCTCGGTCATCGCGAAATTGTGATCAAGCCGGTTGGACCGCAAATCAGCAGTGTGCCCGGTATCCTGGGTGGCACCATCACCGGTGACGGCCATGTGGTCATCATCATTGACGCGGGACCACTGATCAGGCAGGCGTTACTGACCGGCTCTCGCCCGGCACCACCAATGGAGAACATCGACATCCGGCCCAGGCGCCCTTTGGCCATGGTGGTGGACGACTCTATTACCATGCGCAAGGTGACCTCGCGTGTATTGGAGAGCCATGATTTTGAAGTCGTGACCGCGCGCGATGGTGTTGATGCGACTGAACAAATGAAGGATAAGATTCCGGACCTGTTATTACTGGACATTGAAATGCCACGCATGGATGGTTATGCCGTCGCCGAATATGTTCGCGCAGAGGCACGACTGAGGCATATACCCATCATAATGATTACCTCCAGAGCGGGTAAGAAACACCGCGAACGTGGCAGGAGAGCTGGTGCCAACGCTTACCTGTCAAAGCCATACAAGGAAACGGACCTGATCGATGAAGTGAACAGACTGCTTGACAGGAAGGAACTGGAAGATGACTGACAAGGAGATTCGCACCATAATGGCGCCTTTGACCGAAGGCTACATGCTGCTACCCAACAGTGCCGTTGCCGAGGTGCTTGAGTATACCGCGCCCACGCCCTTCAAGGATGCACCAGCCTGGTTGCTCGGTGAGTTGGCATGGCGTGGCTGGCAGGTGCCGATCATCTCTTTCTTGCGGCTGGTGAATGAAGATGCCAGTCCGGGAACATCTTCAAAAGCCCGCATCCTGATCATCAAAACACTGGGTGAGTCCACACAGGTCTATTATATTGGTCTTATCATTCAGGGCCTGCCCAGACTCAAGACGGTTACAGCGGAATCCCTCGTCGAAAATGAGACCAAAAAACTACCCAAAGCGCTGTTCAGCAAGGTCAGCGTTGATGAGAACACGGCAATAATACCGGAACTGGGTCATCTGACACGCATCGTCGAACACGCGGCTTATGGCAACCAAATGCCTGACGGCCTGTCAGACCCAACATGACATTCTACCGACCGGCCAGCTTTAAAAAACTGCTGGCTTCACTCTTCCTGACCTTGAGCCTGTCCTTTTTATTGGTGGGCGCAGATATTGCCCGGGCATCCGGTTTGCGTCCCTACCAGGCGGTTTACGTAAGTAAACTCAAAGGCTTCAAGGTGAAAATCAAGCGTCGCCTGGAAATAACTGACACTGGTGTTTCGGTCAGTGTTGATGCAAAACGATTCATGTTCTCTTTGCACGAGAACAGTCACATGGATTATATCGATGAAGGCGTGCTGCGCCCGCTAAGCTATGTACGCAACAGAAAAGTTTTTGGTAAGAAGCAAAATAAAGACCTGGTTTTCAACTGGGCCAGCCAAACAGTGCAGGACCTTCTCACGCCCGAAATCGAGCCCCTTGAGATTGAAAAACCCTGTTATGACAAGCTGGGTTATCAAACACAAATACGTCTGGATTTGCTCCGCAACCCAGACTTGCAACAGATGGATTATTTTATCAGTGACAGCGTAAGAAACCGGGTTTATACCATCGTTCGCGTGGGCGAAGAAGTGCTGGAGACGCCCCTGGGTAAACTCAACACCATCAAATTCAGACGTGAGAGCGATGTAGATGACCGCGAGATCTTTGTCTGGGCTGCACCTGACTGGGATTACCTGCTGGTCAGGCTGGACGAGACAAAAAAACCCGGCGGAAAAGTGCAACGAATGGTCCTCAAAAGCGCCAGCATTGCGGGTGAACCCGTCACCGGACTGAACCAGCTGTGAATTTTGTATGACGCTGCGCAAAGGTTTTAATATGCGGCTAAATCCATCTGTGTAGTCAACCGAAAGGAGTACACCATGCGTAAAATTTGCCTGCTGTTTTCGTTGACCCTGCTGGCACTGCCCGCATGGCCGCAATTGGCTGAAGACGATAGGATGATTGAAACAATCAAGGTCATTGCCAGCCCTGTGGTCGAAAATCCACTTGCGATTACGATCAATGAGTGGCCGGTGCCCTGGAAGGACAGCCGCCCGCGTGATCCGGATGTGGCGCCCGATGGCATGATTTGGTTGGTTGGCCAGGGGGACGACTATGTCGCTCGCTTTGACCCTGCAAGTCAGGAATTTTCCCGCAAGGAACTGCCACCCGGTACCGGTCCACACAACCTGATCGTCGCGGGTAACGGCTCATTATGGATTGCCGGTAACCGCCAGGCCTTTATCGGCCGCATGAACCCGGTTACGGGAGAACTTGTACGCTTTGCGATGCCCGATGAAACTGCCAGGGATCCACATACGCTGGTTTTTTCCGGCCGCAATGAAATCTGGTTCACACTGCAATGGGGTAATGCGGTCGGGCGACTCAATCAACGTAGCGGTCACATTGACCTGATTCCAATGGCAACGGAAAAAGCCCGTCCCTACGGCATAAAAGTGGATTCAATGGGTCACCCGTGGGTGGCCCTGCTCGGCACAAATGCTCTGGCAAGTATTGATCCGCAAACCCTGAAGCTGTCTGTCGTCGTGACGCCCAGGGATGGGGCCCGACTGCGGCGTCTGGTCATCACCCGGGACGACAAGGTCTGGTACACGGATTATGCAGAAGGTATTTTTGGACGTTATGACCCGAAGGCTGAAAACTTTCGTGAGTGGAAAACGCCCAGTGAGCACTCCGGACCCTATGCTATGGCTGCCGATGGTGACGGGCGGATCTGGTTTGTAGAGACCTGGCCAAACCCCAACCTGCTGGTCGGTTTTGACCCCGTAAATGAAACCATTTTCAGTATCACGGCGATCCCGAGCGGTGGTGGTGCGGTCAGGAACATGGTCTTTGACCCAAACCGCAACAGCCTTTGGTTCGGCACGGACACCAATAACCTGGCGCAGGCGGTGTTGCCATAGCCCGCCAGGAGCTGGCGCATGTGCCGTTTGAACAGGCTGTCATTGATGCATTTATACCTCATGAAACCAAAAAGCCCTGCCAGCACGGGTCGTCGCCAGGATCCACCGTTATGGTGTTTTCACCATAGATACGGGCCCAGCCCTCGATGGAAGGAATGATGGCGGGATAGTTGCCGACCCGGGTGAGGTCCTCGATCCGACCGGTAAACTGGCTGCCGATATAACTCTCGTGTACAAAACGGTCGCCCTTTTGTAACTTGCCCTGCGCAACCAGTTGTGCCATGCGGGCCGATGTGCCGGTACCGCAGGGTGAGCGGTCAATGGCCTGGTCGCCATAGAAAACCGCGTTGCGCCCATCAGAGCCGGCTTGAAGAGGTTTACCGGTCCACTCTATATGGGTCAGGCCATGGATGCGTGAATCTTGCGGGTGCACAAAACGGTAGTTCCGGTTCAGCCGCTCGCGCAGCAGTGGGCTGAGACGCAGGATGTCACTGGCCGACAGGTCCTGAAGGCCGTGGTAATGTGGTTGTGGATCGACGATGGCATAAAAAGCACCGCCATAGCCGACGTCCACTTTGAGTTGCCCCCCAAGTTCGGGGCAGTCGACCGGCAGGTCCCTGGCGTGCAGATAGGACGGCACGTTGACCAGCCTGACGCTTTTGACCTTGCCGTCTTTTTGCGTGTAGCTGGCGACCACGCGGCCGGCCGGGGTTTCCAGGCGTAATTCACCGGCAACGCGCGGCTTTACCAGGCCCTTCTCAATAGCGATCGTGACCGTACCGATGGTACCGTGGCCACACATGGCCAGGCAGCCGGAGGTTTCTATGTAGAGCACACCCACGTCACAATCATCCCTGTTGCTGGGGTAAAGCATACTGCCCGACATCATCGCGTGACCACGCGGCTCGAACATCAGGGCCGTGCGTATCCAGTCATAGTCGCGTAAAAAGTGCTCGCGTTTGTCCAGCATGGTCACACCCTCAAGCGGCGGTGCACCACTGACCACCAGCCGCACGGGATTACCGCAGGTGTGCGCATCGACGCAGAGGAAGCATGTCGCCGGCGGTATTTTCATGGCTTTGCAAACCTCTCGAAACGGTAGGGCGAAAGATCGATGCTTGCCTGTTTATGACTGACCATGTCAGCAATGATACGACCGGTTGTCGGACCCTGTGTCAAACCATAGTGGCCGTGCCCAAAGGCATAGAACACGTTGCGGTGCCGGGGTGAGACGGATATTACCGGTAGCGAATCTGCCATCATGGGGCGTTGCCCCATCCACTCGGTCACCCCTTCGGTTTGCAGACCTTCGAGGTAGTGACCGGCGTGTTTCAGTAACACTTGCGCACGCCGGTAATCGGGTTCAGCTTCCAGCGCTGCGAACTCGGCGGTACCTGCAATCCTCAAGCCGTCGGCCAGTGGCGTCATGACGAACATCCGGCTCAACGACATGACCGGGTAATTTAATTCAACACCCGGGTTTGCGATCTGGGCGTGGTAACCCCGCTTGGCGATCATCGCCACCGGGTAATCCAGTTGTTGTGCCAGCTGGTTTGACCAGGCACCGGCAGCTACCACGAGCTTATCTGCTTTGATCTGTCGACCGGATTCGGTTTCCAAAAGAATGTCGGTTTGGCCTGCTTTAACGCTCGACACCCGGTCCTGAATCCAGTCAGTCCCTGCCGCGAAGCTGTGCTGTGCAATACATTCTGTGACTTTTGCCGGGTCCAGCAGGTAATGCCAGTCCGGCATCAACAAGGCCACACCATTGACCGGTTTCAGAGCGGGTACCATGTCCTTTAATTCGAATGGGGTGAGGCGTTGTGTTGTAAAACCGAAACGGGCGCGCAAATCCCGTTGCCATTCGTCACGACGGTATTCTTTTTCAGTGTCATAGAGGTGTATCGCGCCACCCGATCGCTTCAGCCGGGCTGCACCCGTGGTATTGAGCATTTCATCGTAGTCGGCAAACACGGTGTGCATCAGGTGGCTTTGCGCGGTGGCGATGGCCTCGACTTTTTGCATGTTACTGACGCGCCAGAATCTCCAGAACCAGGGTGCCAATGAGGGGAAATCCCGTAATCTGATACTTACTGGACCCAACGGGTCGAGTAACCAGCGGGGTAATTTCCTGATCATCCCCGGGTAGGAAAACGGGATAACGCTGGAGGCGGAAATACACGCAGCGTTGCCGGAACTACAACTTTGACCCGGCAGAACAGGGTCTACCAGGGTAACCTGCAAGCCCTGGTGCCCAAGGTGCCAGGCACAACTGACACCGACGATGCCGGCACCAATCACCACACAATGTTGATTAACCCGCATATTGCACCAATCGGTCTCGAGCCTAAAGGTAACGATCAGATTTATAACATAAATATGACATTTTTGTACTCAAGCCCAGTGATACAATTTGTAAGCGGTTCGTTCATCTGAGGGTATCCAGTTCGTTGGCCAGTTTTTCCAGTATGACAATGATCTCATCCAGTGCCCTGATAGCGCCAGCACCATTTCCGTCGGCGACGGCACGGGTCAGGTGAGTGTGCAAACGTGCGGAAAGGGGCAGGTTCAGACGCTTGCGGTGCAGATACCATAAACGCCGGCACTGGCTGTGCATCGTGGTCAGGGCTTTGACCAGATGGGCATTACCACAGGCGGCTGCCAACAGTTCATCAAGACGTCGGTCAAGACGGAAAAAGACGCCCAGGTCAGCATTGGCAGCTTCAAGGTGAACGGCAAGTATCCTAAGTGCCCGGCGCTGATCAGCCGATGCGCGTTCGGCGGCCTTGACGACCAGCAATCTTTCCAGCACGCGCCGGACCTCAATGATCTGTATCAAGTCGGAACGGCGTACCGGTGTCACCATAAGGCCTTTACGTGGCAACACCTGCAACATGCCTTCGCTGGATAATTTTTGAATTGCTTCGCGCACCGGTGTCCTGCCGATACCCAATAAATCTACCAGATCCCGTTCACCGATCAGCTTGCCGGGAGACAGTTGCAGCGTGACAAGTTGTTCTTCAAGCAAGTCATGGGCCTGATCGGCCAGGCTACGAGGCGTACGTACCATTTCCAAATTCACACTTACAGTGTTGGACGATCAATTAGCGCCTGCTCCACGGTATCGGTTACGCAACGTGCTTCATCGCGGCTTAGTGCCAGTCTGGGTGGGCGTACCTGTGCAGTACCCACGCCCATGATTTCTTCAACCCGTTTGATTTGCTGGACAAATTTTGGTCCGATATCCAGGTGCAAAAGAGGTAGAAACCACTCGTACAGTGCACGTGCCTCAGCCCACCGCTCAGCACTCATCAACTCGTAAAGCCGCACGGTTTCATGCGGGAAAGCCACCACCAGTCCGGCGACCCAACCAACCGCACCCAGTGAAAAACACTCGTAGGCCAAATCATCCACGCCACAAAAAAGGCGGTAGCGCTCACCCATAAGACGTCGTATCTCCGGGATGCGGCGCGTATCGGCCGAAGACTCCTTGATGGCGACGAATTTTGGGTTTGCCGCCAGCTTTTCAAAATCCGTTGGCACAAGATCGGTTCCATAAGCGACCGGGTTGTTATACAGCATGATGGGCCGATCGGACGCATCTGCGACACTTTCAAGATAAACCAGTGTTTCACGCCGATCGCTTGGATAACGCATGGGTGGCAACAACATAAAGCCATCTGCACCCCGTTCTGCGGCAGCTTGTGCAAACTGGAAGGCGCGCCGGGTTGAGGATTCCGCAATACAGACGATCACCGGTACACGCTGTCCGGCCTCCTGGATGAAAAATTGCGTCAGTTGCAGTTTTTCATCCATCTCCAGTGTTGCATTTTCACCCAGGGAGCCAAGAATGATCACACCATGCACACCCGCAGCCAACTGGAATTCCAGGTGTTTTGCCATGGCGTCCATATCCAGGCTGTAATCGTTTTTGAACTTGGTGGTCAACGCTGGAAAAACACCTCGCCATTGCGTTGAATTCATTTAATTTTCCAATTTACCTATGTAATATACATGTGATATATCAATGTTAACACAAAAAACTCGGTCATGTAGCTACCAGGCAACAAACAGTCAAAATGGACCCCGGGTCAAGCCCGGGGTGACGATACTACCGTCATTCCGGGCTTGACCCGGAATCTATTTTTATTTGATAAGAGCCTGTCGGATTTGACCGATTCGACAGGCTCCTGGTGTCATGTCAAGCCTATAGTGTGGGATTCAGAGTTACCCAGATGGTCCAAGACA
>CAZYVH010000034.1:0-27319 GCA_964650905.1 uncultured Wenzhouxiangellaceae bacterium
GGTGGTAGCCGTCGTCCGCCTTGATCAACTGCGCGGTGATTCGCACCTGGTTGCCGGCCTTGCGCACGCTGCCTTCGAGTACGTGGTTGACGTGCAGGCGTTGGGCAATTTCCGGGATTTCAAGGTTTTTGTCCTTGAACGAGAACGACGAGGTGCGTGCCGCCACCCGCAGTTGGGGGATTTTGGCCAGCAGGTTGAGCAGTTCTTCGGAGAGGCCATCGGAGAAGTATTCGTTACCTTTATCATCGCTCATATTGACAAAGGGCAGCACGGCGATGGATTGAGCTTGGTCAGGGGTCGGAGTCACGTCTTCCCCCGCCTTTGCAATGTGTTCCGTAGATGGTTGGGAAAGTGACTCCGACCCCTGCTGGATGAACTTGTCCCAGGCCATATACCCCAGCGCCAGCACCAGCAGGCCAATAATCGTGTAGTTGAGTTTTTGCCCGGTGACCGGGGTGATTGACTGGCTGCGGTCAACTTCCTTTTCTTTTTTCAGTCCCTCTGGCGTCAGCTCAAAAGCCCAGGCGAAGATGACGGCAAAAGGGAAACCCAGCGCCAGCAGGGTAATGAACATTTTCATGACCCAACCCGGTGCGCCAAAGGATTCAGCTGCCAGTTGGGCCACCTGGGCGACCAGCCACGCCGTTACGACATAGGCGACGGCGACCTTGAAGACGTTGCGGCGTTTTAATTCGTCAAAAAAGCTCATTGGGTGATCCCCATCAATTCATAGGCCACGACGCGCTGGCGTTCCATGTCGGCATTGAAACGGGCCACCAGTTGCTGGTAACCGGGCTCTCGCCTTAGCGGCATGAAGATCGGATCGTAGAGCAATATTGCGCGCCAGCCGCGGCGCCAATGCTTGTTCCAGGCGTCATCCAGGCGGGCCAGCGCGGTCGCGTTGGCACCACGAATGACCGCTTCTGCGGCATAGGCGATATCGCCCATCCACAGCCCCGCCTCAGGCGGGATATGAACAAATGTGCCGATGGCCAGTTCCAGCAATTCCATAGATCGTCCTGACAGCGGGTCAGAACGACTGAGCAGCGCCACGATCTCGGCCAGGTCGTTGCCGGGTAGGTGGCCAGGCGGTGGTGTCAGTTCGGCTTCGAAGGCCCATGGAAACGCCTCCCGGTAGGGCTCGAGCGCAGCTTCGACATCACCGGTCCGCGTAGCTTCAAAAGCCCAGACCTGTCGAAAGAAGGAACGGGTGCCAAACCGGTTGTCCATTTGTTGCGCCAGCGCCTGTCCCGCCAGTTCCCTGGCAAGCTTATGCTGTTCATGGGCCTGGTAATAATTGAGACGTGCCCAGATTGGTACAGGCTGACCCACGCCAATGGCTTCGGCGCGGGCCAGCCACTGGCTGGCCTGCTCAAGGTCGTCAAGCTCGATCCAGAAATTGGCCATCGCGGCCAGCATTTCGTAATCATCGGGGTCGCGTTGAATCGCGTCTGCATAGCCTTTCAGGCCACGCGCGATGTCACCCGTATGCAGGTACGCCAATCCCCGTCCGTACCAGCCGAGCGGGCTGTCTGGGGCAATTTCACGAATTCGCGCACACGCATGCAGCGCTAATTCAAGGTGTTGCCGGTATGCGTTGGTTTGGCAGTAATCCCACAGAACAGGCGTGGCGTAGGGTTCAATTTCAAGGGCCGACTCGATCAGTTTGACACCCTGCTCGGTGCGTCCCTGGTTGAACAGGAAGCGGCCATACTCCTGCAGCGCCGTGGCATTGCGCGGGTCCAGTTCAAGCGCCTGGATAAATTGCTTGTCCGCGGCATCCGGGTCGTGTTGGAGTGCTTTGAGACGGGCCATCAGGATATGCGGCTCACTGCCACCGGCTGGATTATCCATGATGGTTTCAAGCATTGGCACCCCCCGCGTGACGGCTTCCTTGACACTGATGGCGCCGGTATTGGCCAGTTCGACCCATGCATTGACCAGGCCCAGGCGGGCCGGTGTATAGCCCGGATCGACTGCCAGCGCCTGCTGAAACTTGTTGACGGCACGGTTGAGGGCCTCATATCCGCCATTGTTGATATCCTGGCGTCCCTGCAGATAAAGTTCATAGGTGCTGATCTGCGTGCTTGCGACACTCTCAAGACGTTCAACGTCCTCGCCCAGCAAGGTGACGCGCAATGCCTCGGCGACCTCGCGCGCGATTTCTTCCTGGATGGCAAAGATGTCGCCCAGGTCGCGGTCGTAGGTTTCCGACCACAGGTGATAGCCGTCATTGGCGTTGATCAGTTGTGCGGTGATGCGTACCCGGTTGCGGGTGTCGTCCTTGCGCACGCTGCCTTCGAGGATAGAGGTCACGTTCAGTTTTTCACCGATGCTGCGCAGGTCTTCGTCTTTGCCCTTGAAGGCGAACGACGAGGTCCGTCCGGCAACTTTGAGTTCACTGATCTTTGCGAGCATGTTGAGCAGTTCTTCGGTCAGGCCATCGGAAAAATAGGCGTTATCGCCGCCGGCGCTCATGTCCACGAAGGGCAATACAGCGATGGATTGAGCTTGGTCAGGGGTCGGAGTCACGTCTTCCCCGGCCTTTGCAATGTGTTCCGTAGATTGTCGGGAAAGTGACTCCGACCCCTGCTGGATGAACTTGTCCCAGGCCATATACCCCAGTGCCACCAGCAGCAGCGCGATGATGGTGTAATTCAGTTTTTGCCCGGTTACATGGGTGATGGACTGGCTGCGGTCGACGTCTTTTTCGCGTTTGACACCATCCGGAGTCATTTCAAAGGCCCAGGCAAAAAACAGCGCCAGCGGGAAGCCGAGGATCAGGAAAAAGGCCAGCGCGGAGTTGATCCAGTCGGGCAGACGCAGCGCCGGCGCCAGCGTGTCGCCGGCCTGCATGATCAGCCAGGCGACGATGATGTAGGCGGCAGCAACCCGGAACACGTTGCGGCGCTTGAGTTCAGCAACAAAGCTCACCGGTGGCGCTCCAGCATGGCCATGAATTCGGGGTTTTCGTGGATGCCATCGGTGAAGTAGGCGTCGTCCGGGGTCAGAGTCAAATTCTCTTCCACCCCGTTGTTGGTTTGAGCACCTGGATGCTGAATATTTGACTCTGACCCCATTTGTGGGGTGGACATGAATGTCCACCCTACGGCATGGTTTGTGGTACCAAAACGAAAAACGTTTCGGCGCATTGATTTTCCGAATACTATCAAGTCGTCTTTACCCCCGCGGTAAACGACAGACAGCCTGTCAGTTTTTGGTCCTGCCAAAACGGACTTGCTGCTTGTTTATTATTGGTTCAAATCCGTTTGGCCTTCCTTTGTAATATGTATAGCTTGCACAAAAGTTTGTAAATGATTTTTATTATTATTCTCCCATTTTGACACAAAATGCCGTCAAATTGTTGATTTTAAGAAAAACACCGAAACCTTTTCAGACTCATAAGTTTATCGGCATTAACGGATGTCGCTCCGGTCAACTGCTGCTACCATGGCAGCCATGAGAATGATCAGTTTGTCGGTATTGTTGCTTGGCTTCTTGCTGGTTCAGTGCTGCAATGCCGATACCCAACTCGACCTGATTAAGTTACCCGTTGGTTTCAGTATAGACATTTACGCAGAAAATGTTGCAAACGTACGCCAAATGGCGCTCGGTGATGAGGGTACATTATTTGTCGGCAGTCGGCGCGCGGGCAAGGTCTGGGCTGTCAGTGACACGGACGGTGACCAGCGGGCGGACAAGGTCAGGCTGATTGATGAAAGCCTGGCGATGCCATCCGGTGTCGCCTTCCGCGACGGTGCGCTCTACGTCGGTGCCATCAATCGTATCCTTCGCTATGATGATATTGAATCCCGTCTGGATCAGCCGCCTGAACCGGTGGTGGTGACCGATGCACTGCCCGGCAAGGAACACCATGGCTGGAAATACCTGCGTTTCGGCCCGGATGACAGACTCTATATCCCGGTTGGTATACCGTGCAATATCTGTGATGAGGCAGGCTTTGGACAGATCCGCCGCATGGACGTCACCAATGGCAGCATGGAGGTGTTTGCTCAGGGTGTGCGCAACAGTGTTGGTCTGGCAGTTGACCCACGCAGCGGCCACCTGTGGTTTACCGATAACGGCCGCGACAGGCTGGGCGATGATAGTCCCGCCGACGAGCTGAATTTTGCACCCAGCGCCGGACTTCATTTCGGTATCCCCTACTGTCATCAGGGTGATCTGCCGGACCCCGAATTCGGGAACGGCAGAAACTGCGCGGATTATACGCCACCGGTTGCCAAACTGGCCCCGCACGGGGCTGCGTTGGGACTCACGTTTTACAGCGGTGACATGTTTCCGGCTGAATACAAAAACCGTTTGTTTATTGCCCAGCACGGCTCCTGGAACCGCAGCAATAAAGTCGGCTACCGTGTTTTGGTGCTGGATACACGGCCCGATGGCACTGTGCTGGACAAAAAAGTGTTCGCATCCGGCTGGCTGCAAAACGAGTCCGCCTGGGGGCGGCCCGATGACGTGCTGGTCATGCCGGATGGTGCCCTGCTGGTATCCGATGACTTGGCCGGTGTGATTTACCGGATCAGCTACAAGCAATGAGCCTGGTCCAGATCATCGTGCTGGCGCTGGTGCAAGGTCTGACCGAGTTTTTGCCGGTATCCAGTTCCGCCCATCTTATCCTTGGCGGCAAACTGTTCGGCTGGCCCGATCAGGGTCTGGTTTTCGACGTCGCCGCACACCTGGGAACCTTGCTGGCCGCGCTGGTTTATTTTCGCAAGGATCTCTGGCGGATGGTAGTGCCGTGGTTGATCAAGGACAGGTGTGACGAGGCATCTCGCAAACTGGGGCTGACGCTGCTGGTTGCCAGCATTCCCGCTGTCGCCGCCGGTGGTGTATTGCATACGCTGGTGGAAACCGCACTGCGGGATATCCGTGTCATCGCATTCGCAACGCTTGTTTTTGGACTGTTGCTGTGGTGGGCAGATGTACATTACAAACACAGCAAAACCATGCAGGCGATGACCATGAGAACCGGTTTCATCATCGGCCTCGCGCAGATGCTGGCGCTGGTGCCCGGCACGTCCCGTTCCGGTATCACCATCACCATGGGTCGTATGCTGGGATTTGATGCAGATACTTCGGCCCGGTTTTCCTTTCTGTTGTCCATTCCGGTTATCGCGGCCGCGGGTGGCTACGGAATCCTGAAGATGCTGTTGCACGACACGGTGATCAACTGGTCGCAATTCGGTCTCGCGGTTGGCTTTGCCGGCATCGCGGGCTGGTTGTGCATCGCCGCATTTCTGGCGCTTTTGCGATGTGTCGGTTTGTTGCCCTTTGTACTTTACCGCATGGTATTGGGAATCACCTTGTTGTGGGTGGCATTCATTTAGTTGACAATATGCACCATAATAGTGCATATTGTTACTAATATGACCTAATATAGTGCATTAATAGGATAAAAGTACTTTTACTGGCATCTCATGAATTTCATAAATCTGTGGGAATGACCCTGAAATAAACAATGGTCAAAACACATGAAGCGAAAATATTTTACATCAGGGTGTTGTTGTAAATTGGCATGAAAACTGCATATTGATACTGACCCATTTTGGACCAAGCCAACATATTATCAACAGGAAAATGACATGAATGCAGAGAAAATACTGAAAATGATTCAAGCAGAGGACATACGGTTCGTTGATCTTCGATTTTGTGATACCGCAGGTAAGGAACAACACGTCAGTATGCCGGCCGGTACAATCGATGAAGACTTTTTTGAAGAGGGCAAGATGTTCGACGGTTCTTCCATTTCCGGCTGGAAGGGCATTAATGAATCCGATATGGTGCTGATGCCGGACCCGTCAACTGCGGTCATGGATCCGTTCACGGAACACAAGACCATGAACGTACGTTGCGACGTGCTGGAGCCTGACACCATGGAAGGCTACAACCGTTGCCCGCGTTCACTGGCCAAGCGTGCAGAGGCCTATCTCATTTCCAGTGGTGTTGCCGATACTGCTTATTTTGGTCCTGAACCTGAATTTTTTGTATTTGACAGTGTCCGTTTTGGCACTGACATGCAGTCCATGTTCTACCACATTGATTCCGAAGAGGGCGCCTGGAATACCGGCGCAGACTACGCGGAAGGCAACACCGGGCACCGGCCGCGTGTCAAGGGTGGTTACTTCCCCGTACAACCGGTGGACAGCCTCAACGATGTGCGGGCGGGTATCTGCGAGGTACTGAGCAATATGGGCGTTGCCGTTGAGGTTCATCATCACGAGGTCGGTACCGCCGGGCAGTGTGAGATCGGTATGCTGTTTAATACGCTGACCCGTAAGGCCGATGAGATGTTGATGTTCAAATACGCCACCCACAACGTGGCCAACATGAATGACCGTACCGCAACCTTCATGCCCAAACCGCTGGTAGGTGACAACGGCTCGGGTATGCATGTCCACCAGTCGTTGTTCAAGAACGGTGAAAACCTGTTTGCCGGTGATGAATATGGCGGTCTGTCGATGCTGGCCCTTAACTATATCGGTGGCATATTCAAACACGCCCGGGCCATCAATGCCTTCGCCAACGCCTCTACCAACAGTTATAAACGGCTGGTACCCGGATTTGAAGCACCCGTCATGCTGGCCTATTCGGCCCGTAACCGCTCGGCGTCATGCCGTATCCCGCACGTCAGTAGTCCGAAGGCCCGCCGTATCGAAGTTCGTTTTGGCGACGCGGCAGGCAATAGTTACCTGATTTTTGCAGCCATGCTACTGGCCGGAATCGACGGTATCATCAACAAAATTGATCCTGGCTCTGCGCTTGACAAGGACCTGTACGACTTGCCACCCGAAGAAGTCAAGGGCATACCGACGGTCTGCTCGAGTCTGGCCCAGGCGCTGGAGGCACTGGATACGGATCGGGAATTCCTCAAAGCCGGGGGGGTCTTTGATGATGATTTGATCGATGCATATATCCAACTCAAGATGGGAGAGGTCACACGCTTGCGTATGTCGACCCATCCGGTTGAGTTTGACATGTATTATTCTTTATAGAGGAACTGTCATCCCGCAGTTCCACGGAAACCGGTTGGCCCTGCCCAAGGCAGGGTCGCCCATACAGGGCAAGCCAACCGGTTATAACATGGAGGCTGACGATGAAACAGTTAGATACAAAATGTTTGCTGCGTGTTCTCATGACATTCCTGGTGCTGGCCGCAGCCGGGCTGGTGAACGCACAGGTGTATAAGTCGGTCGATGAGAACGGTACAGTCGTTTATAGTGATGAACCACCCGTGAAAGGTGCACAACCGATCGAGTTGCCACCGATCAGCGTGATAGAAGCGCCGGAGTACAAGAAAGGGCCCGCTGAATCTGACAGGCAGCTTGATAACAGCAACGCACCTTCCTTACGGGAGCTGCGTCATGACTACAAGGATTTTGCCATCGTTGCACCCAAACAGGACGAATCCATCTGGCACCCGACAGGACCCGTCACCGCGGCCTGGAGCACCCCTAAACCCTTGCAACCAGGTATGCAGGTGAGCCTGATGCTCGATGGGCAGAAACAGGCGCCCACCACAGCGCAGATTATTCCGTTGGGTAATCTGGATCGTGGCGAGCACTCGTTGCAGGCGGTGTTGGTCGATGCCAGGAAACGCAACATAGCAACCACTGTGATGATCACTTTTTATATCCGTCAACCCAATATCTTCAGCCGTCCTCAGGCGCCGCCGGCAGGGAGCGGGGGGGCGAAGTACTGATGCCGGCCCGGCGATGTTTGAAACGCTTTCCACCGCTGTTATAGAGCTTGACCGGCAAGGCTGTGTAAAGCGTATGAATACGGCCGCGGAACATTGTCTTGCCACGGCCAGGGAGCGTGTGCACAACGCTGCGTTCAGCGAGCTGGAGGGTATACCCGGAATGCTCAGCGAGGCGATCCGGGCCACAACTGCCGACCAGCGTAATCGTCAATTACGCGAATGCAGGCTGGCAGGCGGTTTATATGACTGCAATATCCAGTTGCTGCCGCAGCAGCATATCCTGCTTGAGTTTTATGACCTCAAATGGCAACAGGAGCAATCCAAATTACAGCAACGTGCGGTGCAGACCGGCATGATGGATTTGTTGCGATGTAATCTCGGGCACGAAATCCGTAATCCGCTGGGCGGCATCCGCGGTGCGGCGCAAATGATGGCGGCAGAGTTGAACGGTGGTGAGCTGGGCACGCTGGCCGAACTGATCATGCGTGAAGTCGATCGTATCGATGAATTGCTGGCCCGCTTCGGCCAACCCGAGCTCGAAATGCAAAGTGTTGACCTGCACTGGGTCATCACCGAAGCCGCTGAATTGGTGCGACTGGAAGCCGAAGACAGGGTCAGGTTGACGCAGGACTTTGACCCCAGCATCCCGGCAATCAATGCCGATGCTTCGGCATTGAGGCAGTTATTCCTGAACCTGGTGCGCAACGCATTCCAGGCAAACGCGAGCGCAATTACCCTGCGCAGCCGGGTAGAGCATGGTGCAGGCTTGCTTAAAGCCGGTACCAGCTCTGTCGTAAGGCTGGATATTGACGACAATGGTGTGGGTGTACCGGAATCATTACGTGAGCTGTTGTTCTTGCCGCTGGTAACGGGGCGCAGGGATGGTACCGGTCTGGGGCTGGCACTGGCGCAACAGGTCGCCGCGGCCCACCACGGTCTGTTGACGTTTGAACCATTGCAGCCGGGCAGCCGTTTCACACTCAAGCTGCCTCTGGAACCTGCCCATGACTGATGTTGTTGAGGTCTGGATTGTTGATGACGACGAGGCTATTCGCTTTGTGCTTGAAAGGGCCCTGGGCCGGGCCGGCTACCAGACCCGTTGTTTTACGACCGTGGAGTCTGTCGGTGCGTCATTGACGGATGAAAAACCTGCAGTGATCATCACCGATATCCGTTTGCCGGACGCGGATGGCCTGAGTATTTTGCAGATATTGCGGGAACTCGAGTGCGAGGTGCCGGTGATTGCGATGACCGCTTTTTCCGACCTTGATCAGGCGGTATCAGCATTTCAGTCGGGGGTCTTCGACTATCTTTCCAAGCCCTTTGACCTCGATCAGGTTATGGCCGTGGTGGCGCGGGCATCAGCGGTTGCGGTTGTAAACCCGGTCACTGAAGCGGTTATTGGTTCAAATCAACTGATTGGCGAGTCACCCGCTATGCAGGAGGTTTTTCGCTCCATCGGCCGTTTGTCACGCTCAAGTATCAGCGTGCTGATTACCGGTGAGACCGGCACCGGCAAGGAGGTGGTCGCCAGGGCCCTGCACCAGCATAGTCCGCGTTCACACGGGCCCTTCGTTGCCATCAATACCGCAGCGGTGCCGGCCGAGTTGCTGGAGTCTGAATTGTTCGGCCATGAGCGTGGCTCGTTCACCGGTGCGCACGCCCGGCGTCCGGGGCGTTTCGAAGAAGCCGCAGGCGGTACCCTGTTTCTGGATGAGATCGGTGACATGCCGTTGCCGTTGCAGACACGCTTGTTGCGGGTGCTGGCTGAGGGTGATTACTACCGCGTTGGCGGCAAGGACCTGCTCGTGACGGATGTGCGCGTCATCGCGGCCACGCACCAGGATTTACAACAGAAAATCGAACAGGGCAGTTTTCGTGAAGACCTCTTTCACCGTTTGAACGTCATCAATATCAAACTGCCGCCTTTACGAGAACGCGCTGAAGATATCCCCCTGCTGGCACGGCATTTTCTGCACCTGGCGGCCCGCGATATGGGGCTGGAGGAAAAATACCTGTTGCCCGAGACCATTGGCCTGATGCAGCGCAAGGCCTGGCCCGGAAATATCCGGCAATTGCAGAACCTCTGCCAACAGCTGTGCGTGATGGCGCCGGGTGAGCAGGTTTTACCCGAGGACCTGCCGCCTGAGTTGAGAGAAAAAGATGTTGCCGGCCCTGCCCTGGGTGCATGGCCCGAAAGTCTGCGACGCTGGACTGCTGGTGCCCTTTCCCGTGGTCAGACGGACCTGTTGACCGAAGCCCGCAGCCAGTTTGAAAAAACTATCTTTGATTGTGTCCTGGATTTTACCGGTGGTAAACGGGTTGCAGCAGCGCGTCTGCTGGGTCTTGGCCGTAATACACTGACCCGCAAGCTGAAGGAATTTGAAAGCAGTTAACCGACAACTGGGGGTGGCACACGCAAGCGGAACGTCACCGGACCGTCGTTCACCAGATGAACCATCATATGTGCACCAAACTGACCGCTGCGGATATGTCCCAGCTGTTCACGGGCAACCTCATGCAGGTAATCAAAAAGCCGGCGAGCCTCATCGGGGTCAGCCGCCGGTGTAAAACTGGGACGGTTGCCCTTATTGGTATCAGCCGCCAGTGTAAACTGGGACACCAGCAGCAATTCACCACCGACCTGACCCAGGTCCAGATTCATGTGCCCATTGTCGTCTTCAAATATGCGGTAAGCAGTGATACGCTGCAAAAGACGATCGGCCTGGGTTTCGGTGTCACCACGCTCGATTGCGACCAGCGCCAGGATACCCTTGCCGATGGCGCCGGTAATTTCCTCGCTGGAAGTATTTTCATTAACAACGACGCTGGCTTCCGATACCCTTTGTAGCAATGCAATCATTTCAGTTTAAATTCGCGAAATATTTTCGGGCCAACCATGTTAGCAGGCTTGCGGTGACGTTGAGCAAAATGCGGTGTTGCCTGTGAAGCTGTTGTTCATACGCATCATCGTGCGTCTGTTTAGTTGGGTAACGCCACGCATGGCCGAATACATTGCACCGGTACTGGCTGTACCCGTGTGGTATTTTTCCGCGCGAAAGCGACGCGTAACACAGATTAACCTGCATGCGGCGTACCCCGATATGCCGGTGGGGCAACGCAAGCACATTGCCCGCGCCAGCCTGGTTCATTACGTCCGCGGTGTGCTCGAGGCGGGGATGTTGTGGCATTGGCCGACAGATAAAATCTTCGATCGCTTTGATGCAATTACTGGGCTGGAGAGCTTTCGAGTTGCCTGTCGTCAGGGCAAGGGTGTGATTGTGGCAGCGCCGCACTATGGCGCCTGGGAGTTACTGGGCTTGTATCTGCAACAGGAGATCGTCGGAACCATACTCTACAAACCGGGCAGGCACCCGGACATTGAGACCCTGCTGCTTGAAAAACGCAGTCGTCTGGGCGCCCGTATGGTTCCCGCTAACGCTGCGGGTCTGAAGGCTTTGTACAAAACGTTAAAAGCCGGTAAGTCCGTCAGCTTATTGCCGGACCAGGAGCCAAGCCTCGGGGTGGGTCGCTTTGCACCATTTTTCGGAATCGAGACACTCACCAGTGTCCTGTTACCAAAACTGGTGCAAAAAACGGGCGCTGCGGTTGTATTCTGTGTTTGCGAACGACGCACAAACGGCCGTTACTGTGTTCATCTGTTGAGCGCAGACGATGCCCTCTATGACAAAAAACTGTGCACCGCCCTGGGTGCCGTAAACCGGGGTATTGAACATTGCATTGACATAGATCAAAGGCAATACCTCTGGGCCTACAAACGTTTTAGAACGCGGCCAGAAGGTGAGAAACCATTTTATCCATAAACCGTTGGCAATCAATCCCGCCAGAATGCCGGTGTGAACAGTACCAACAGCGTGAAAATCTCCAGTCTTCCCATCAGCATGGCAAAGCTCAGTACCAGCTTCGAGGGTGCGTTCAGACTGGCATAGTTGGAGGTCACGTCACCGAGACCGGGGCCCGTATTGGTAATACAGGATGCTGCTGCTGAAAAAGCTGTAATGGGCTCAACCCCAAAACCATTCAGGGCAATGGTGATCACAACAAAGACCGAGACATATAAAAAGAAAAATCCCCACACGGCATCCATGACAGTGGTGGAAGTTTTACGCCCACCGATGGTAACCGGTATGACCGCGTGCGGGTGAATCAGGCGCTGGACCTCGCGGATAGCCTGGCGGTACAAAAGAATGACACGCATGACTTTCATCCCCCCGGAGGTGCTGCCACCGCAGCCGCCGATAAAGCCAATACATATCAACAAAATAGGGACAAATCCATACCAACCGGCAAAGTTTTCAGTGGTGAATCCTGTGGTGGTCATCATTGATACCACATGGAAACTCGCGTGCCGGGCTGATTCAGCAATGCTTGAATAGCTGCCGTGCAGATACAGGGCAATGGTGATGATCGCTGAAATTGCCAGTAGTATTGCTATGTATGCCTTGACTTCCGTGTCAAACAAATAGGGTTGTGCGCTGGCCTGTCTCCAGGCGATGAAATGGATAGAAAAATTGACTCCGGCGAGGGTCATGAAAAAGGTGGCGATCGTTTCCAGCGTCGGGCTGTCAAAATAGCCGAAGCCGGCATCGTGGGTTGACATGCCACCGGTAGCGAGGGTACTGAAAGCATGGCCGACCGCGTCAAACAGTGTCATACCGCCCAGCCAGTAAGACAGCATGCATAAAATCGTAATACCCACGTAGATCATCCATAGAGACTTGGCGGTTTCGGTGATCCGTGGGGTCAGCTTGTTATCCTTGAATGGTCCCGGCGTTTCGGCGCGATAAAGTTGCATACCACCAATGCGCAGCATCGGCATGATGGCGACCGCCAGGATCACGATACCGAGGCCGCCCAGCCATTGCAGTTGTTGACGGTAATAGAGTATACCCCGTGGCAGAGCATCAATTTGCGTCAGGACGGTGGCGCCGGTAGTGGTCAGACCTGACATGGTTTCGAATACGGCGTCAACATAGGAAATTTGGGGTGTCAGTAACAAAACAAACGGTAATGCACCCACCAGAGCCAGTGCCAGCCAGCAGGCGGCAACGATCAGGAAGCCATCGCGTAAACGCAGTTCCTGTCGTACTTTGCGTACTGGCAGAAAAATGAGCAGACCAGCCACCAACAGGATCGCAGCACTGACCAGGAAAACCTGGAGTGTTCCGTCAGCGTACCACCAGGCGACCAGCGCTGGTGGCAGCATCATCAGGCTGGCCCCAGCGATCAGAAACCCCAGCACCCGTTGGACGGTTGCTGTTCTCATGTTGTGTTCATCATACGAAAGTCGCGCTCACCTGGAACAGATGTTCAACGATATGGATTTTTTTCTTGTCCGGCACGAACAGAATGACATGGTCATTTTCCTCGATCACCGTATCGTGGTGGGCGATGATGACGTCCTCGTCCCGCACAATGGCACTGATGGTCGTGTCTTCAGGCAAGTCCAGTTCCTGCACCGAGCGCCCGACCACTTTTGAACTGCGCCGGTCACCGAGCGCGATGGCCTCGATGGCCTCGGCCACGCCCCGCCGGAGTGAGTGCACACGCACGATGCTGCCTTTACGTATGTGAGCCAGCAGGGAACCGATGGTCACCTGCTTGGGTGATACGGCGATATCGATGGCGCCCGATTCCATCAGGTCTACATAGGAAGCACGATTGATGATGGTGATGACCTTTTTCGCCCCGAGGCGCTTGGCTTGCAGGGATGACAGGATATTGGCCTCGTCATCATTGGTCAGTACGCAGTAGACATCAGTATTTTCAATGGTCTCCTCACGTAGTAGATTTTCATCGGCGCAATCGCCGACCAGAACAATGGTCTTGGTTAATTCTTCCGCAATTGCTTCGGCCCTGACCGGGTCGCGCTCGATTATTTTTACGTGGTGGTCACGTTCCAATCGCTGAGCAAGGTTCTTGCCAATATTGCCACCGCCGGCAAGAATGACCCGGCGCACCGGGTTGGCCAATGGCCGCAGTTCTTTCATGACCGCAAGAGTATGCCGTTGAGCGGCAAGGAAATATACCAGATCGTTTTCTTCGATAACGGTGCTGCCATCGGGTATCTTCAGTTTGCCCTGGCGGTAAATGGCGGCCAGTCGTGCATCGGCTTGCGCGGGCAAGTGCTCTCGTAACGTGGCGAGCTTTTGCCCGATCAGCAGACCACCGGCTTCGGCCCTGATGGCCACCATTTGCGCCTTGTCATTGGCAAAATTCATGACCTGACGGGCACCGGGGTATTCGATAAGACAGGCAATATGTTCCGTCAACAGCATTTCCGGGCTGATCAGTACATCCACCGGTGCATGTTCACGCTGGAACAATTCGGGGTGTTTGGTATATTCCGACGAACGCACGCGTGCCACGCGGGTTGGAACGTTGTACAGTGAGTAGGCAATCTGGCACGCCACCATATTGACTTCATCGGAGCTGGTCAGTGCGACCATCAGGTCTGCGTCCTCGATACCGGCGCGTTCCATGACCTTGGGATGTGATGCGTGTCCGAGGACACAACGAATATCCATCTGGTCCTGCAATTCTTTCAGGCGTCGCTCATCGACATCAACAATAGTGATGTCATTGTCCTCATGAGCCAGGGAATTGGCGACGGTTGAGCCAACCTGGCCCGCACCTAAAATGACAATTTTCACAGTTTGCCCTCTTTGCCGGTAATGGATTTTGGACTAATACCGAGCGATCGCAATTTGCGGTACAAGTGGGTTCTCTCCATACCAACCGATTCGGATAATTTACCCACACTGCCACCGGCCTTTTTTAACTGATAGACCAGGTAATCGTGTTCAAATTTTTCACGCGCCTCACGCAGGGGTATATCAAACAGACCTTGCATGCCATCTATGGTCGTCGCCGGGTTGAGCGTGCTGGTATTCATGGCCTGTTCAATTTCCTGCAGCGAAACCTCACCTTCACTACCCAGCACCAGCACGTGTTGAATGAGGTTTCGTAATTCACGCACATTGCCGGGCCAGTCATGGTTACGCATACGGTTTTGCACCGCGACAGGAAATTGCCGGTAAGGCCGGTTTTGCTGGTTGGCAAACCAGTTGCAATAAAAACTGACAAGCTCCGGGATATCCTCAGGCCGGTTTCTTAAGGCAGCAATTTTCAGAGCTAATACATGCAGATGGAAATACAGAGATTCTGAAATCTGACCGGCTCGTACCAATTGTTCGGGGCATTCAGTGGTACTGCTGATGATGCGGCACTCGAGTGGCTTGCTAAGGGCTCCACCGCCCGGTGTGAAGACGCCGGCCGCCAGAATGTCTGCGATCAATTGCTGGGTGTCAAGCGGTATTTTCTGTAACTCCGGGATAAACAATGTACTGCCTGCCGCCTGTTCCAACAGACCTGCGACAGCGGGAGTCGAATCAATTTTCCCAAACAGATAGGTGTGTACATCTGCGTCTTGCAGACGGCCATGATCCAAAATGAACATATCCCCCCGGGCAGATGAAAGCAGATGAATATGGCGGGCCAGTAACTCTCTGCCCGTACCGGCTTCGCCACCGATCATCACTGGCAAATGATGATTGGCAGCCTGCCTGGCCTGGTTACGCAACAATTGCATCGCCGGGCTGCTACCCAGCGGTTCGAGGGCCTGATCGTGACCGCTTTTTGTGAGGTATTTGTTGTTCGACGGGCAGGTTGCCAGTGCTTTACTTACCGTGGCCAGCAACTTGGCCAGGGACAGTGGCTTCTGGACAAAATCAAAAGCACCCAGGCGGGTGGCCTCGACGGCTGTTTCCAGCGTACCATGTCCCGACATGATAACGACCTGTGCGGCCTGTCCGGGCTCGGCGATCCATTCTTTCATCAACGATATGCCATCGATGTCCGGCATCCAGATGTCCAGCAGGACCAGGTCAGGTTTTAGCCGGGCGTAGACCAGGCGTGCACTTTCCCCATCACCAGCTACGGTCACGGCATAACCCTCGTCTTCAAGGATTTCCTGTACGAGTTGCCGAATATCGGGCTCGTCATCAACGACCAGGATTTGTGCTTGCGACATCAAAAATCAGGGTGTGGTAAGGAAACAACAGAATACCCCAATGGATGCGGGAGTCAACACCCATTGTGAATTCACGGCAGGCAGGACAGTTCACCTGGCCCGATTATAAGCTTACCCTGTCCCGGAGTCAGGCATTGCTTTATTGTGCTCTTTTTCCGCCACGAAACGCATGACGTCGATCATGGCGTCAAGAGTGGGCACGTCCTTGTTGCCCTCGATTCGATACTTGCGATTTACAATGAGTGTCGGTGTGCCCTTGACACCAAAAATCTGGACATCACGCTGCCCTCTGCGCAATTGGCTGTCGGCGGCAAAAGACTTGAAATTTGAAACAAAGGTATTTTTATCCACACCAAATCCGCTATAGAAGTCTGCCAGGTCGTCAACGCTTCGAAATTGCTTATGTTCTTTCCAGATGGCATCCATCATGGCTACGTGGCTCATCTGTGCAATACCCATCATGTCTGCGGTTATGTAACCGCGGGCCAGCAATTCCCATGCGCGCCGGCCAAAAGACACCGGGATGCGGTCGAATTTGACGTAAGCCGGCTTGTTCTTTTTCCAGTTTTGCATGAAAGGTTCAAAGGTGTTGCAGTGTGAACAAGCGTAGCTGAACACCTCCGTGACCCCGACGGTATCACTGTCGGCGGCGGCGCTTGCCTGGTCGATCTTGAAGTAGTGAATCCCTTCCTGGTATTTGTCCACAGAATCGGTCTGTGCGCATGCAGCCAGGCTAAAGAACATCAGACTCAGTGTAAAAATTAATTTATGCATCATTATTATCTCTCTGCGAGGTGGTCCTGTCTTTTTACAGACCCTGTTGAAGCGGGGTTGTTCCCGCAATCTATTCAGCCTGCGGGTCCACTGCGTGCAGACCCTCGATGTAACTGGATACGGCCTGTATCTCCTGGGCGGTCATTCTGAGGGTGACTTCATTCATGATGTGACTTCCGCTATCGTCGTCACCCCAGTTCTGCCCTGTTTTGAATTTGTTCAGCATATTGGCCGTATAAACTGCGTGCTGACCTGAAAGTAAGGGGTAACCCGCCAAAGGATTACCCGCCCCTGCCGGACCGTGACAGGCCATGCAGGCAGGCACATTGGTTTCCGGGTTGCCAGCCCGAAAGAGTCGTGCTCCCGAGACTTCCAGGTTTTCGTCGGTCACACCCGCTTGACGTGGTTGGCTGGAAAAATAGGCTGCCAGGTCAGAGATATCCGAATCACTTAGTGCTGCCACGATGCCGGCCATTTCAGGCGCTGTTCTTTGTCCGCCCCTGATCAGACTGAGTTGTTTTTCAAGATACGCGGTGTGCTGGCCGGAGAGTTTTGGCCAGTTGGGTATGGTGCTGTTACCATCTACACCATGGCAGGCCGCACAGATAGCCGCCTTGTTCTGGCCGGCCGTGGCATCGCCAGCAGCCAGGGCAGGCAAAGAGGCCAGCAGAAACAGGCTGAAGGCAAGTTGCATAAATAGCTTCATTTCGTGCTCTCCACAATAGTTTGCGCACAAATAATTGACAAGCCGGCTATTATCCTGTTTTACGCGCAGGCGTTCCAGCGTTGTGACCGAAAAAATGAGAATATGTTGATGAAAACCAATCCATTCCGCACCGCCAGTTACGTTCTCAGTGCACACCGCCTGGCGCAATTGCCATCGGATGAGGGTGTCGAAGTCGCGTTCGCAGGCCGGTCTAATGCGGGGAAATCCAGTGCAATTAATGCATTGACGGAACAAAAAGCACTGGCGCGCACCAGTAAAACACCCGGCCGAACTCAGCAAATAGTCATCTTCAAACTGGACGACGGCCGGCGAATTGCTGATTTGCCAGGTTATGGTTATGCCAGGGTGCCGTTACAGTTAAAAGCACACTGGCGCGAAGTCATGGCGCAATATTTCCGGACGCGTGCTTCATTGCGTGCCGTGGTGCTGGTCATGGACATTCGTCATCCGATGCGTGAATTTGACCTGCAAATGCTAAGCTGGTGCGAGGCAGCAGACGTGCCCTGTCATGTTCTTTTAAGCAAGGGGGACAAGCTCAAACGCGGCCCGGCACAATCCACGCTATTGAAAGCACAGCGCGAATTGCCCGTCAATTGCAGTGCCCAGATTTTTTCCGCGACCAAAAAGACCGGGCTGGAGCGACTGGTAGACAAATTGTGTGACTGGTACGGGTACGATACCGATGTTCAGCTTAAAAGGCGTTAGTATTGACTGGCTTTGATACAAAAGGTGATTAAGTGACTCGGGGAAGGAAATTAATCAGGCTGGCTTTGTTCGGGCACCCTGTCAAATCGTCTCTCTCGCCGGCCATACAGCGTATGTTTGCCAGCCAGTTTGGTCTCGACATTGAATACCATTGCATCGAGACGCGGTTGGAGAATTTCGCGCAGGCGCTCGAGGCATTTCGGGTCAATGGCGGCATCGGTTGCAATGTCACCGTGCCGCTCAAGCGTGAGGCATGGCGGCTGGCCACAAAATCGTCCGTGGCCGTCAGCCGGGCAGAGGCTGCCAACACGTTGGTTTACGAACCATCAGGCGGTTGGTACGCACACAATACGGATGGTCTGGGTCTGTTGGCAGATTTGCGACTCAATCACGCCATTGTGCTTGCAGACCAAAGGGTTCTGGTGCTGGGAGCGGGTGGCGCGACCGCAGGTATTTTAGGTAATTTGCTGGCAGCCGCACCCGCAGAAATCCTGTTGGTAAACCGGGATATTGAGCGGGCACATGGCCTGGTAAAGCGTTTTATTGACGCTGGTAAGCTGGGTGTAACGAGCTGGCAGGGCTTATCCGGGCACGGCCGTTTTGACCTGGTGATCAATGCCACGTCACTGGGGCACCAGGGTAAGGTTCCAGCATTGAATGGTTCCTCTTTTGCACCCGGTGCGCTGTGTTATGACCTGAATTATGCAAAAGCCAGCCAGCCATTGAAAAAGTTGTGCGAGGACATGGGCCAGCGCTATTTGGATGGGCTTGGCATGCTGGTGGAGCAGGCCGCAGAAAGTTTCTGCATCTGGACCGGTAACCGGCCGGACTGCGAAAAGGTCATACCGGAATTACGCAGTACTATTGATTAGACCTGGGCATCGGCTCCATAAGGTCACCCGCTTCATCCAGTTGTGGGTATTTCAGACCGTGACGGCGGCAATAATCCGCCTCCACCGGGTGCAGCCATGCAAAACGCTGCTTCACCAGTGCTTTTTCATCCAATCTGCAACGATCGTACATACCGGCCCGTTGTCTTTGCCTTTGTGCTTCGTAGAGTACGACCGCGCAGGCAACTGAAACATTGAGTGACTGTGTTACACCCATCATCGGGATGATGATTTGCCGGTCAACGAACGCCAGGGTGGTGTCACTGACGCCGAATAGTTCAGTGCCCAACACCAGTGCGGTTGGCCGGGTGTAATCCACCTCGTGATAATCACCTGCCAGATCACTCAGGTGTGCAGCGACCAACTGGAAGCCGTCTGATCTTAGCTGCTCGCATGTCCTTACGGCACTATCATGGGTGATGATGTCGATCCACTTCTCAGCGCCCTGTGAGGTTTTCCAATGGGTACGCAGATTATCATCGCCGGCTAAGGTGTGGATCTCATTGATTCCCACGGCGTCGCAGGTGCGTACGATGGCGGAAAAGTTTCGGGGCTTGTGCAGGTTTTCTGCAAAAACAGTCAGATCAGGCTGGCGTCTCGCCAGAACCGCGTCCAGACGTCTGACCCGATCAGCCGTCATGCAGACGTTCGGGGTCACTCTGGCGCATTGTTTTCCATGCTGTGCCCACATTGATAACCGCTTGGCAGAGCAGCAGGGCAGGCAATACGAGGATCAGTGTTTTGAGTAAGTAGACCAGTGGCAGACCACCGGCTTCACGTGAGCCTTCGAACATTTGCCAGGCGGTGGTGACGTAAGGCCAGGCGACCACCAACAGAAAAATACAAAAAGGGATCAGCAAAACAAGGGTGCCAAGGAAATTCACCAGGGCCTTTTTGCGGGCCGGCATTGTCGTGTAAAAAATATCCACACGAACATGGCCATCCTGTTGCAGGGTCCAGGCCGCTGCAATGGCAAATACGGTCACGTGCAGATAGGTTAGTGATTCCTGCAGCCAGATCCAGCCCAGGTTAAAGCCATAACGCAATACGACAATGACGAAAGTCAAAAGAACCATCACCAGGGTCAGCCAGGCGACCGACCGCCCACAGAGTGCAACAAAGCGACCCACGCCCGGCAAAAAAGTGGGGTTCGGCGATGTTGGCGTATTTACCACTTTTTCATTATCCAGTGAACCGGCTGGACAGGATTCAGCTTACGGTCTGACTCGCGCAGTTCCAGTTGCCCATCGCCGTCTTCATCCAGGTAGTAATAGGACGGGCCTTTCACCGGTGTGATCTTAACCATGTAAATACGTCCGTTTTGGCTATATTCCTCGATTCGCTCGCCTGCCCTTTCAGTAATCGTAACGGTCGGCATCGGCTCTTCATTTGGAACCTTGGGTGGAATCGGCGGGATCGGTGGGGGTGCGGCAGGATCGGCGTTGTTGGAACCATTCTGCTGTGCAAACACCAGTCCACTGAACAGTAAGCTTGTCGCAGCCAGGGTTCTCCATGTGTTTTTCATTGACTTCACTCCTTTGTCCCTTAGAAGATACATGTGGTTCAAACACGAGATTTTCTATACTCTCAGCATAGCAGACCCGGAAATTCGTAATCGGATCACATACCCAGGACCCTTTGATGGACACAGAAGAAACTCTCTACCTCGTTGATGGTTCATCTTACCTCTACCGCGCATACCACGCACTACCCAAGCTGAGCAATTCTGCGGGCGAACCCACCGGCGCATTGCTCGGCGTGGCCAATATGCTGCGGCGTCTGGTCAACACTGCAAATTCGCGTAATATCGCGGTGGTGTTTGATGCCAGGGGTCCGACGTTCAGGCACCAGATGTATGCGCAATACAAAGCCAACCGCCCGCCGATGCCGGCGGAGCTGCGTCGCCAGGTCGAGCCGATTCATACCCTCGTCAGCTTGCTTGGTTTACCGTTGATAGAAGTTCCGGGTGTGGAGGCCGACGATGTGATTGGCACACTCGCCACGCGGGCAGCGGATGAGGGCATGGATTGTGTCATTTCCACCGGCGACAAGGACATGGCTCAATTGGTGAATGAACACGTGTCCCTGGTCAATACCATGACCGACACCCATATGGACGCCGCGGGCGTGCAACAAAAATTTGGTGTTAACCCCGAACAGATCATTGATTTCCTTGCCTTGACCGGCGATACGGCTGACAACATCCCAGGGGTTGAAAAATGCGGACCCAAGACCGCCGCCAAGTGGTTGCACCAATGGCACGATCTTGCCGGTGTGATGGATCACGCAGATGAAATAAAGGGCAAGATTGGTGAGTACTTGCGCGCCGCCCTTGAGACCCTGCCATTGTCACAGGACCTTGTGACAATACGCAGAGATTTGCAATTACCGGTTGCTATCGACAGCTTGAAACGCGCTGATGTTGATGAGGCCACCTTGCGTGAGTTTTTGCGGCACAACGAGTTCAGCAGTTGGCTGCAGGAGATGGGTAATACCCCGGCGCGAAGCAATGAAACTGCAGTGCGCTACACCACTGTGCTGGACATGGATGTGTTCAAGACCTGGTTACGAAAATTAACGGCGGCAGAATTGATCGCCTTCGATACCGAGACCACCAGCCTTGATCCGCTACAGGCTGAGTTGGTGGGTATGAGTTTTGCCGTGGATGCCTGTGAAGCAATCTATATACCCCTCGGCCACGATTACCCGGGCGTGGTGAAACAACTGGACCGTCAAACGGTGCTGGAGGCTCTCAGACCGTTGCTTACGGGAGAGGCGCCCAAAAAAGTGGGTCAGCATATCAAGTACGACATGAACGTCCTCTCACGTTATGATTTGGCCGTCCATGGCGTTGCCTTTGACACGATGTTGGAATCTTATGTGTTCAACAGCACCGGCAGCCGTCACGATATGGATTCACTGGCATTGAAATACCTGGGTCACAAAACCACGCACTACGAAGACGTCGCTGGCAAGGGCGCAAGGCAAATAACATTCAACCAGGTGGAGATCAATGAAGCGGCCCCGTATGCCGCCGAAGACGCGGATATAACATTGCGTCTGCACCAGCACCTGTGGCCAAAGCTGCAGGCGGAACCGGCCTTGTCGCATGTCTTCAAGGCGTTGGAAATACCGTTGATACCGGTACTGGCGAGGATGGAGCAGGCGGGTGTGCTGATTGATGGTAAGTTGTTGCACCGCCAGGGTAGCGAGCTGGTAAAACGAATGCTGGAGTTGGAAGACCGGGCCCATACGCTGGCCGGTCAACCGTTTAATCTGGGCTCTCCCAAACAATTACAGCAGATACTGTTTAAGAACCTGGGGTTACCGGTCGTGCGCAAAACGCCCAAAGGACAACCATCAACGGCGGAAGACGTGTTGAAAGACCTGGCCGCAGAGTATGAATTGCCGAAAGTTATTCTCGAGTACCGTTCCATTTCCAAGCTCAAGTCCACCTACACGGATAAATTACCGGAACAGATCAATCCGCACACCGGGCGCGTGCACACCTCCTACCACCAGGCGGTCGCGGCAACCGGCAGGCTGTCATCTTCCAACCCCAATCTGCAGAACATACCCATCCGCACCCCGCAGGGCCGTAGGATTCGCCAGGCTTTTATTGCACCACCCGGCCAGTTGCTGCTGGCAGCAGATTACTCCCAGATCGAATTACGTATCATGGCGCACCTGTCCGCCGATGAGGGCTTGCTCAATGCGTTCCACGAGGGTATCGATGTACACCGGGCGACAGCAGGAGAAGTGTTTGGGGAAGAATACAACAAGGTTACAAAAGACCAGCGGCGTGCAGCCAAGGCCATCAACTTTGGTTTAATGTACGGTATGTCAGCTTTCGGTCTGGCGCGTCAACTGGATATCGGCCGGGCTGAAGCACAGGTTTACATGGACACCTATTTTTCACGCTATCCCGGTGTACAGACATTCATGCAGCGGACCCGTGAAAAGGCGCGTGAAAGAGGCTATGTTGAAACCCTGTTTGGTCGCCGGCTGTATCTGCCGGATATCAATGCCGGCAATATGCAGCGTCGCCAGGGGGCCGAGCGCGCCGCCATCAATGCACCGATGCAGGGTACCGCGGCAGATATTATAAAAATTGCCATGATCAGCGTGGACGACTGGCTGCAAACCAGCAAGCCGGGCGCCAGGTTGCTTATGCAGGTCCATGATGAACTGGTTCTGGAGGTAGATGCCGGGCAGGTCGAGCCTGTTCGTGAAGCCGTTATTGCGTATATGTCCGCAGCCGCTAAACTCGATGTTCCCCTGGAAGTGGATGCTGGTGTGGGTCTTGACTGGGATACCGCTCACTGAACTACGCCCGCTGGATATGGTCGTAACATATGACTGTTCATTACAGTCTGGTCCGCACCCCTAGAGCGGACAGTGGGTTAGGTTATCTCCCCCCAACCGAAGCCCTTTTTGAACCCTGCCGGCAGTACCGGCAGGGTTTTTTTAATGACCGTCAGGACCTGTTATTCTGCCAGCCAGTCCCTGGCTTGCAGGAAATCATTCAGGCCCGCCTCAGCTGAACCCGGTTCCGGTTGGTAGTTATAGCGCCAACTGACGACCGGCGGAAGCGACATGAGAATGGATTCGGTACGCCCGCCGGACTGCAAGCCGAACAACGTGCCGCGGTCATAGACGAGGTTGAACTCCACGTAGCGACCACGCCGGTAGCGTTGGAAATCCCGTTCACGCTTGGCAAACGGCGTTTGTGTACGGCGTTGGACGATGGGCAGATAAGCGGGCAGATAACTGTCACCCACGGCCTGCATGAATGCAAAACAGTGTTCGAAGCCCCAGTCGTTCAGGTCATCAAAAAACAAACCACCGACACCACGGGCCTCTTGACGGTGTTTGAGGTAAAAGTACTCATCGCACCAGCGTTTGTAGCGTGGATAAACATCGCTGCCAAACGGGTCACAGGTGGCTTTTGCCGACTGGTGCCATTGAATAACATCTTGTTTGTATGGGTAATAAGGGGTCAAGTCATAGCCACCGCCAAACCACCAGACCGGCTCAGCACCGGGTTTATTGGCGACGAAAAAGCGCACATTGGCGTGACTGGTCGGCACATAGGGATTACGTGGATGGTTAACCAGAGAAACACCCAGTGCCTGGAAATCACGCCCGGCGAGTTCCGGTCGCGCTGCGGTTGCCGATGGAGGCAGACGGTCACCGAAAACATGTGAGAAATTAACCCCGGCCTGCTCAAACACCGCGCCTTTTTCGAGTACCCTCGTGCAGCCACCGCCGCCCGTTTCGTGTGACCATGAATCATCATGGAAACGGCTTTTGCCGTCCACCGCTTCCAGACTGTTGCAGAGTCGCTGCTGAAGACCGAGCAGGTATTTTTTGACGATGCCTACCGACATGGCACTATGCCGGCCTGACGATTTTACCGCTCAGCAGATCGCGGATTTCGGTGGGCCGTTGCGTCCCGCCCAGCGCACCGGCCAATATACCGCCCAGCTCATGGCCAAAGTAATCCTCCAGATCGCCGGTGCTGCGTGCCGGTCTCAAGGTGTGCTGATTTGCACTGGTCGATATCAACGCGCCACCAAAGGCGTCGCACAGTGTCCTGCTGGGTTCGTGGGCGGTGATACGAACTGCGATTGTATCGTGCTCGCCGGCAATGTAATCAGCAATACCAGGGGCACGTGGAAACAGCCAGGTCACCGGACCCGGCCAGCTTTGCATGGCTTTTTCGCGCTCACAAATGTCGGTCATGGCAACCCAGGGTTCCAACTGAGAATAGTTGCTGGCAATGAGTATAAAACCGGCTGACTCAGGGCGGCATTTCAGTGCCAGAAGCCTTTCCACAGCAGACGCGTTGCCGGGGTCACATCCCAGGCCATAGACGGCCTCGGTCGGGTAGGCGATGATTTGACCCGCCTGCAGTTGAGAGACAGCAGCAGCGATATCCAGCAAGGACTCCGTCGCCATACTTCAGAGGGGCGTTTGAGTGGTTGCCGCGGTTTTCTTTTTGGTTGTATTTTCCCCGGAAGACTTTTTCCTGCCTGCGGCTTTCCTGGCAGCAGATTTCTTTTTGACCGTCTTTTTGCCGGGTTTCTTCCTGCCCGCTTTTTTGCGGCTCTTACGATCCGGCGCTGCCGCGATCAGTTCCCGGCATTCATCCTCGGTCAGTGTTTCCGGTTCGCGGTCTTTTGGCATGCGGGCGTTTTTCTTGCCATCGGTGATATAGGGCCCGTAACGGCCACGCAAGACCTGTATTTCAGAATCCGAGAATGTCTTGATGATGCGGTTGGCATCAAATTCTTTTTTCTCGACGATCAGTTTCAACGCGTGTTTCAGTGTGACATCGTGTGGATCGGCATCCTTGAGTGAAACAAACTTGTTGCCATAGCGAATATAGGGTCCAAAACGGCCAATCGCAGCCGACACTTCCTCGCCTTCTGGGGTGGTTCCCAGTTCACGGGGTAGTTTGAACAGCTCAAGCGCTTCGGGGAGTGTGATGGTCTCGAGGCTTTGACCGGCCCTTAAGCCGGCAAACCTGGGTTTATCTTCGTCATCACGGGTGCCGATCTGGGCATGCGGGCCGAAACGACCTACGCGCACCGATACCGGCTTACCTGACTGAGGGTCAGTACCCAAAACTCGCGTGCCCTTGGCCTCACCCGGGTCCACGCTTTCCAGTTTCTCGTTCACCCGGTCGTGGAATGGTTTCCAGAAGTCTTCCATCAACGGGATCCATTCCTCCTCGCCCCGGGATACGGCGTCAAGGTGGTCTTCCATGCGTGCCGTGAATGCGTACTCGACATAATGGTAGAAATGATTTTCCAGGAATCGCTCCACCACACGACCCGTGTCCGTGGGGATAAAGCGGCGTTTATCGAGCTCAGCATACTGGCGTCTGACCAGTGTCGACATGATACTCGCATAGGTCGATGGCCGGCCGATGCCATACTCTTCCATCGCCTTTACCAGGCTGGCTTCGGAATAGCGTGGTGGTGGTTCGGTAAAATGTTGTTCGGAACGAATACCTTCGAGCTCAAGGACATCACCCTCCCGCATAACAGGCAAACGGCTTTCCTGTTTGCTTTCACCTTTAGGTAGTGTGATTTCATAGGCTGCCAGGAAGCCAGGAAATGTCACGACCGAACCGTTGGCACGGAAACTGGCATCCGGGCCACAGTCAAACTCCACTGCAACCGTGTCCAGCCGGGCTGGGGTCATCTGGCTCGCAAGGGCACGCTTCCAGATCAATTCATAGAGACGAAACTGGTCGTTACTCAAAGAGGACTTGATTTTGGCCGGCACCAACGCGGCAGAAGTCGGGCGGATGGCTTCATGCGCTTCCTGGGCATTTTTTGAGTTGGTTTTATAAAAATTGGCTTTTTCCGGTACGTAGTCCTGGCCGAACTGGACTTTGATCTGTTTACGGATATCCGCAAGTGCATCATTAGAGAGCATCACCGAGTCGGTACGCATATAGGTGATCAGACCCTGTGTTGCGCCGTTGATTGCAATACCTTCATAGAGCGATTGCGCGGTGCGCATGGTCTTTTGTGCTGAAAATCTGAGTTTCCGGTTAGCGTCCTGTTGCAGGGTCGAGGTGATGAATGGTGGAGCCGGTCGGCGCTTTCTTTCCTTGCGGGTGATCCGGTCCGCTTTCAATTGACCCTGGGCATGCGCCAATAGTTGTTCACGCACGCTGCTGGCCCGGGTCTCATCCTGAATGTCGAACTGATGATATTTTTTGCCACCGAGTCGCACCAGATTGGCTGAAAAGGCTTGCCCGTTTTTTTTCAGGTCGGCCTCAATGGTCCAGTATTCCTGTGCCTTGAACGCCTCGATTTCACGTTCGCGTTCAACGATCATACGCAGGGCCGGGCTTTGCACTCTGCCAGCCGACAGACCCGGCTTGATTTTTTTCCACAGCAGTGGCGACAGGTTGAAGCCGACCAGGTGATCCAGTGCGCGTCGTGCCTGCTGCGCATTGACCAGTGGCATGGAAAGTTCACGTGGATTGGCAACTGCCTTTTGTATAGCGCCGGGCGTTATTTCAGAAAACTCAACACGATAAAAGGGTATTTTATTGGTGAGTTTCCTTTCTTTCAGGAGCTCGAATATATGCCAGGATATAGCCTCGCCTTCGCGGTCCAGATCGGTTGCGAGGTAAACCGCCTCGGCGTTACGCGTGGCCCTGATGATCTTGTCGACGTGCTTTTTGCTGCCCTCGCTCAGTTCGTAATGCATGGCGAAACCGTTTTCAGTATCAACTGCACCGTCACGGGAGGGAAGATCACGGACGTGACCATAGGAGGCCAGTACCTCAAAATCCTTACCGAGGTACCGATTGATGGTTTTCGCCTTGGCCGGCGATTCTACGATGAGCAGGTTTTTTGCCATATCCAGATCCTAGGAGCCTGTCCGAGAATAGAAGCCGTAGCGAGGGGAAGCCATTTTGAGTC
>CAZYVH010000035.1:0-7569 GCA_964650905.1 uncultured Wenzhouxiangellaceae bacterium
TTTATTACAGGTAGTGGTGTTCAATTTAAAAACACGGGGAACCCCATTTCTGAGTATGATGAATTCGAGGCGAACAGTCCCTATTCAATTGCGCGCATTCATTCAGTATATGCCGCACGCTATTATCGGACTTTGGGCATAGAAACTTATGTTGGTTATTTATTTCATCACGAAAGCCCTTACCGAAAACCCAATCACGTCAGTCAGTTGGTCGCACAGGCGGTCAATAGAATTGAGCGCGGGTCCAATGAAAAGATCGAGCTCGGCAATATTGATGTCGAAAAAGAGTGGGTGTTTGCTGGCGACATTGCTAACGCGATTTTCACACTGGTTGAACAAGACCAGATATTTGAGGCCACCATTGGTTCAGGGGTTGGCTACACCATTAAGGACTGGCTTGAGACGTGTTTTGGACGCATAGACAAAAACTGGATGTCACACGTGCGTATAAAAGATTCTTACACACCCGAATACCCAAAGCTTATCTCCAACCCGGCCACCATTAATTCATTAGGTTGGTCGCCTTCTGTCAGTTTTTCGGAATTGGCGGAAATGATGATAAACAAAAAGCGTTCAAGGCTTCTTTAAAGGGGGAACAGTTAATTCCTCTCACTTCAACTCATCGCATGAAAAAAATTTTACTTGGTCAACTCGGCGCTTATGGTGATTGCCTGTTTGCAACCACCATTGCACGGCAAATTAAAGAAGATTTTCCTGACTGTGAACTGACTTGGGCGATAGGCAGTGCATATCGTTCCATATTAAAGGCCAATCCTTTTGTCGATGTGATTTGGGAAGTGCCGGTCAGGAATTCCCGGGATTTATGGGCCAGATGGGAAGACTTTGCCATTGAAGCCAACAACCGTAAAGAAAAAGGTGCGTTTGATGAAATTTTCCTGACCCAGATTCCACCAGATAATTTTAAAAACTTTGATGGTACGGTACGGTCTTCAATCTTGCGTGGTTACAATCGTCCCATCACCGTGTCGGATGTACCCGTGCTCAGGCTCGTCGCTGAAGAAATCAGAAAAGTCAAAGATTTTGCAGAAAAAAATTTTCTCAGCAGCTATAAAAACGTTATTCTTTTCGAGTGTGACCCGGGTAGTGACCAGTCCTTCATATCACCACAGTTTGGGCTTAAAGTTGCTCAAATGCTTACTCAAGAAAATGAAAACACCTGCGTTATTTTATCTGCGGATTCAACGCTTCCGGTTACGAAAACCAACGCTCAAATAATTGATGCCGGCGTCTTGTCTTTTAGAGAAAATGCTGAACTGAGCAAATACTGTACACTTTTGGTGGGCTGTTCAAGCGGTGTTTCCTGGGCGTGTACTTCAGACTGGGCGCGCCCTTTGCCGATGGTACAGCTGCTGGCAAAAGCCCAATCAATTTACGCTTCATTTATTCATGATTATCAATACCGGAACCTCAAAACTGATAGCATTATCGAAATGACAAACTGCTCCGAAGAGAAGGTTTCTTTGTGCCTGAGCGCGATTATTGAATCAGGTTTTAAGGCCGCAAGAAATCGTTTTAATGAAGACATACCTTTAAATTTCAAATTTTACACAGGGGCCTTGTACACGTGTCTTTTAAAGCGGGGACGGTATAAAGAGGCCTTCGAGTCACTCGCAAATGTGTATTCACGCTATGGCCTGCAACCCACGATACTGTATTACCTTTTAGTGAATTTTGTTAAACAGGTAGTCACTTTCCTTTTCCCAAAATAGCATGCTGTTCAGAAATACAACTGGAATCCAATAACTGTCGGTACGGTGATTGATCAACTGTGAAAATCTCAATTGTCATCGTTAGCTGGAATGGTGAGAGTTATCTCCATAACTGTTTGAAATCATTACAGAAAACGACTTGCAGTGATTGCGAGATTATCGTTGTCGATAATGCTTCGGAAGATGGTACCCGAAACATGCTTCAGCGGGAGTTCCCAGGCATCAGGTGCTTGGCATTGCCTGAAAACCTCGGCTTTGCCGAAGGTTGCAACCGCGGGATAGCGGTTGCCAAAGGGGAATGGATCGCCACCTTGAACCAGGATACGTTGCTCGATTCCCAATGGTTGGTGGAGATGCAAACACAGATAAAAGACAGTAGCCAGGACCTTGGTATGTTGCAACCCCGCATGTTGTTTATGGAAGAACCGGAACGCATAAATTCCAAAGGCATTGCACTCACCGCGAGTGGTTTTGGAATCGATCGTGGATTCCGGGAACCGGTTGGGGCCGGAGACCGCGTTGAAGAAATCTTTTGCCCCACCGCTGGCGCTGCACTGTACCGGAAATCAATGCTCGATGGAGTACGTTTGCAAACCGGCTATTTCGATCGACACTTTTTTATGTATGGCGAAGATCTTGACCTGGGTTGGCGTTGTCGATTGGCTGGCTGGAAAGCCCTTTATGTCCCCATGGCAACGGTGTATCACCACTACCAGGGCAGTGTCGTTAAGAAAACTAAACAATATGCAGATGCACAGATACACAAAAACCGGGTGCGTTCCCTTTTGAAAAACGGCTCCTCGAAAATGATTTTCAGGAACATGAACCATGTCATGTACGATTTCCTGCTTGGATTCAAATACAACGGGACCCGTGCAGCCGGGAATTTTATTTCCGCTGTTCAATCTGGCTTGAATCAACGCCCTGCGGTGACATCACTTGTGCAAATCAAACGCACCAGCTTGGAGAAAAGGTGGATTGCCTGATGGGAAACGAGGTGTTGCCAGGAAACCTATCAGGGTAGATTAAACTTGCTCACGGCATACCTTGACATAGGCTTTCAGGGTTTGTTCAGCACATTTACGCCAGGTGAATTTTTCAGCCTGGGCGCAACCCAGGCGTCTTAGCTCGCCGGCCCGCCCGGCATCGTTGAGAACGTTCTCCAGCGAACGCATCAAATCATCGGTTGCTGCTGGATTGAAGTATTCAGCCGCCTTACCCAACACTTCCGGCAGGGAAGCAGCATTGCTGCTGATTACCGGACAACCCTGTGCCATGGCTTCAAGTGGCGGGATGCCAAAGCCCTCATAAAGTGAAGGGTATATAAACACCTCAGCGTGTTGGTACAGACCGGCCAGCACCCGGTCTGAACCATTCACCAACAGCAGGTTTTGTGCCGGAACATTCAGCGTTTGCGCCAACTGTTTTTCCGCCTCCCGCAATGGGCCGCCGCCAAAGCAAACCAGATTGTAATCTCTCATCAACCCCGGTAGCCTGACGTAAGCTTTGAGTAAGCGCTGAAAGTTTTTATATTCGCTGCGTTCGCCAACATACAGTACATACGGTCGGCCTGAGGGGTTGCTTACAGGTACTTCACCGAGTTGCAGATGGTCTGCGCCGAGATGGATCACGGATGTTCTGGCAGGCTCAATATCCGTCAGTCTGATCAGGTCACGGCGTGTGTTTTCTGAAATGCAAATGACATGATCGGTATCCCGCAGCGCTCTTTTCTTATAAGCCGCCGTCCTGTCCCGGGCAGAAAAGTTTTTGGGAAATAATTCATAAATCATGTCGTGGATCGTGGTTACGAGTTTTGGCCCGGGGACGTAATTCACGACTTTTTTGGGGTAATAAGTCTGATGAATAATGTCCGGCCGATATCGATTGATCACGAGCCTGGCGACTTTTTCGTTCACATACCTGAAAACTGTTTGTGCTGCCTTGCCGCCGGCAACAGGAATACCAAGCAGACAGTCGGCAGGGAGACAGCGCACATAAGGGTTTGTACACAACGGGCTGACAATTTTTGCAGTCGCTGAATTGATGTTGCAAAATTCTTTGGCCAGTTCTGTATAGTACCTGGAGATGCCCCCAAACAGTTGTTGTGAGAAAATCTGCTGGTCAAACAGAATTTTCATAAGTCAGGCCAGGATTTTATTAATCATTTTGAGCATAAACCGGATAGTCACAATACCTTGCTGGCATTATGACAGAAAATGTTTCCGAAATTGGAAGGACAGTGTGGCTTAGCATTATCACAGTACACTTGAATGATCCACGGGGTTTGGAGCGGACCCTGGCCTCGTTATCGACCTTTGAGGACCGGGACACCGGTGAGTGGATTGTCATCGATGGCGGCAGCGATGAGGGTAATGATCTCCAGACGGTACTCAAAAAGGTGGAAGACCGCGCCGACCATTTCGTGTCCGAAGCCGACAGTGGCATTTACGATGCCATGAACAAAGGCACCCGTCTGGCCAGTGGAGAATATGTTCTTTATCTGAACGCGGGTGATGAACTGCATCCTGAGTTTAACCCTGGACAACTCAGGGAAATGCTGCAGGGAACACACGCCGATATGATCTGGGGCCGTTGTCAGGTAGTCTACCAGGATGGGGCCAGGGTGGTAGTCAAAACCCGCTCCCGCATCTGGGCCTGGTATTGCATGCCAGCTTATCACCCTGCCATCATCTTCAAGCGTTCAGTCCTGGGTTCCGAGCCTTACCTGACCCACTATCGCTACGCGTCCGATTACGAACTGGTCTGCCGCTTGTTGCAACAGAATGTCCGCATCGCGCAGCCGGCTCAGACCCTATCAATTTACCACCGTGGTGGTCTGAGCGACGTACAGGGGGATGTTGCACGTGCGGAGGAAAACGAGATCCGGCTCAAATACTTTTCTGTGCCGGTTTTCGCCGGTTCGATGATAACGAAATTCAAACAAATGAACACCAGGTCATCCACAATGACGTATTTTTTCCGGTCCGTACGTAAATGGGTGTAAGCATGCAGACGGAATCCCTGCCGGAAAAAAGTTCTGTTCTGGGCATCCCGATATCACCCGGCGGTTTGGGTGAGATCGCGACATTGCTGTCCGGCAAGCCACCCAAGACCAGTTTAATGGTTACCTTCGTTAACCCCTGGGCACTGGCACAGGTTGTCAAACACCCCGATTACGTAACTTTGCTCGAGGCCTTTGACGTGGTCGCCTGCGACGGCATCGGCATGGTCAGGGCGGCCCACACCTGTGGATTGAAGCAACTTGTGCGTGAGTCATTTGATTTCACGTCAAAAGCAGACAGCGTGTTTTGCTGGGCGGCGGCCAATGCCATTACAGTCGGACTGGTCGGTGGTAAGCCCGGGGTAGCGGAGCGGGCCGGGGTGATGTTGCGGAAAAAGTACCCTGACCTCAAGGTGACAGGGTGTTATTCAGGTTACGAAACGGGCCCCGAAGACGCCCGTGAGACGTTTACGATGCAGCAGACGAATCTTGTGATTTGTGGTATGGGCACACCTTTGCAGGAACGATTTTTGGTTGAACTGAGTACCGCCGGTTGGCACGGCGCAGGGTTTACCTGTGGCGGCTTTTTCGATCAGCTCAATCGCGGTGAAAATTATTACCCGGCCTGGGTCGATCGCCTCAATGTCCGATTTTTATACCGTCTGGCCAGGGAACCAGGACGTCTGTGGCGCCGCTACCTGGTGGACTATCAGGTGTTTCTGCGCGCCTACGGCAAATTACGCTGGAACCGGGTTAAGTCAGGTCTGAGTATAAGACCTCCAGGTGGTCATCCCAAATGAAGAACTTACAAACCCAACTTGTCATTCTGCTGGCATTCCTGCTGGCCTACTATCTGCGCTTTGACAGTCTGCAGATGGCAAGCGGCTATATTATCGCATTATTGCTGGGGTTATTGAGCGCGGCGGTAATCATGCCGGCCACGGGTGCGTTCCGGTCAGAATTTCAATGGAACATGTTACGCAAAACCCGGCGATTGATCGCTGGTTGGGCCTTGGTAGTGACCGTGTTGGTTGCTTTGGCTGCCATTTTTAAAGTCAGTTCGAATTATTCCCGAATCTGGTTCGCCTATTGGGTGCTTGGCGGAGCAGGGGGTCTGTTCATCAACCAGATACTTGAGCACAGCTGGCGGATACATCGCCGTCGCCACAACCACACCAAACGGCGCGTGGTGCTGGTGGGTGGTGGTGACAACGGCCGGCGTGTCGTGCAGCGCATCGCGGACGACCCGCTGGGTGAACTGGAACTGGTGGCGCGCTTCGGTCATGACTGGCAGGGCGAGAATGTCCAGCCACTCGATAAACTGGCTGACTTTGTTGCAGCACAACACATCAACGAAGTCTGGATTGCCGTGCCATGGGAAGAACGCAGCCTGCTTGAATCTGCATTACTTGAACTCAATGAGTCGCTTGCAGACATCAACATCATTCCCGATTTATACCAGTACAGCCTTCTCAATCAGGGGATTGTAGAGTGGGGCGGACTTCCGTTGATCAATCTGAGCGGCACCCCCATGAGTGGTGCTGAGTACCGCATCAAAACTGTATTTGACCGTCTTGGGGCACTTCTGTTGCTGCTGCTGTTGTCACCGTTGTTATTGCTGCTGGCTCTTTTGGTCGGGCTCTCTGGACCCGGCCCGGTGTTGTTCCATCAAAAGCGTCACGGCATTGGTGGAGAGACTATTGATATTCTAAAGTTCCGCACCATGGAGCAGCACGAGGAAGCAGACGGTACCATTGTCCAGGCTCAACCGAACGATGACCGGGTTACCGCAATCGGATATTTTCTGCGTCGTGCCAGCCTGGATGAATTTCCGCAATTGATCAATGTGCTACGCGGTGAGATGTCACTGGTCGGGCCACGCCCCCATGCGATTGAACACAACCAGTTTTTCAAGTCTCGTATCCCGAGGTATATGCTACGCCACAAGGTGCGCCCCGGCATCACCGGCTGGGCGCAGGTCAACGGCTTACGTGGCATCACCGACACAGAAGAGAAAATGGCGCTAAGGATCGAATACGACCTGTGGTACATCCAGAACTGGTCACTGTGGCTGGACATAAAAATTCTGTTGCAGACCCCGCTGGCTATGATTCACCGCAATGCTTTTTAACCGACTATTTACTGGCGCTGATGACCTTGTAGCGGGTGTTGCTCATGATTTCATGGTAGCGTGAAAACTGCTGTCTCAACCCCTTCTCGTAGGGCAAATGGATATTTGCTACCATGATCAGTCTACCACCGGGCCTGAGGTGCTCGTACACCCCTGACAGCAACTGCTGACCCAGTCGATTGTTAGTTCTAACACCTGCGTGTATCGGGGGGTTGGTGACAATGACATCAAAGTCGTGCGCCGCCCCGGACAGACCGTCTGATGCCAACAAGGTGCCTTGCAGGTGATTGTCCGAAAGGGTTTCTCCGCAGGCCATGAGCGCCAGGGCACTGGTGTCCAGGAAGGTCACATTGCTCTGTTCATAACGTGCCGCAATGAAACAGCCGATCACACCCGCGCCACACGCGAAGTCCAGGACTTTGCCGCTCAGCGGTAGTCCAGCCAGGGCCTCCAACAGCAACGCGCTGCCAGCATCAAGACGTCCGTGTGCAAACACGCCGGGGTATGAGTGAATATTGATATGGCGGTGGTCACCACACTCCAGCGGCCATGACATCTTATAATTCACGTGGTCGAATGCAGCTTCCTGCAAGGGCCCGACAGCCTCATACAAGGTACAGTGCCGGGCGTTATCCAGCTTGTTCACCTGTCTGAAATGCGCTCTCAAATGCTTGTCTGCAGACTTGATACCGGCTTTGTTCTCACCC
>CAZYVH010000035.1:7669-18287 GCA_964650905.1 uncultured Wenzhouxiangellaceae bacterium
GAAATGCGCTCTCAAATGCTTGTCTGCAGACTTGATACCGGCTTTGTTCTCACCCACCAGCCAGAGCACGCCGTCCTGGGTCAACAGGCTGGCTGCATATTCCAGCAGCATCCGGAACAGTGCCTTCTGCCGTGACAGTCTGAGTATTATCCATGGGTACCCTCGCACATGGCTGCCCGGGAAAGCGGCAAATTCAACTTCCCCACCCGCTTGCCGATGGTACTGATATGAGCCATACGCCTGGCAAAACAGTTGTACTGCAAGATTTGCTGTATGCAGCTTGCGCCAGCATACGTCCTTTTCAGGATTGATCCAGAGTACCGCGTCAGCACCAGGACCGCGGTACAGGTTTTTCTCGATAATTTGACTGACAATATGCATTGCAGGCAGGGAGGGGATCAGCGGCAGAGATAAGCACTGAGGTCGTACTCGTCCGCATCACTCACCTTGACATTGACCTGATCACCGGGTTTTAGTGTCTGACCATCCCGTATGTAGACCAGGCCATCGATCTCCGGTGCGTCTGCATGACTGCGGGCAACGGCGCCATCGGCATTGACGTCATCGACCAATACCTGCTGCACGCTGCCGATCTTGTTTTGCAGGCATTCGAAGCTGATCCGGGCCTGTCGTTCCATGAAAATTCGTTCGCGCTCGGCCATCACCTCCGCTGGTACATGATCGGGAAGCTCGTTAGCCCGTGCGCCGTCCACCGGGGAGTACTGGAAGCATCCAACCCGATCAAGCCGGGCTTCGTCTATAAAATCCAGCAGTTGCTGAAAATCATCGTCTGTTTCACCTGGAAAACCCACGATGAAGGTACTTCGCAAGGTGATTTCCGGACAAATTTCTCGCCATTTTTTAATTCTGAGCAAGGCGTTTTCAGCCGCAGCGGGCCGTTTCATTAATTTGAGAATATGCGGGCTGCCATGTTGCAGCGGAATGTCGAGATAGGGCAGAACCAGTCCTTCGGCCATCAGCGGTATCAACTCGTCGACGTGCGGGTAGGGATACACGTAATGCAGACGCACCCAGGTATCAAGCGCACCGAGTGCCCGGCAGAGCTCGGTCAAACGAGTCTTGATGGCCTGACCACCCCAAAAATCGTAACGATATTTGAGATCGATGCCATAGGCAGATGTGTCCTGTGAAATGACCAGCAACTCCCTGACACCCGCATCGACCAGTCTTTCTGCTTCATTCAAGACTTCGCCAGCAGGTCTGGAGATTAATTTGCCGCGCATGGAAGGTATAATGCAAAATGTACAGTTATGGTTACAACCTTCTGATATTTTTAGATAAGCATAGTGTCTTGGTGTCAGTTTGATGCCCTGTGGCGGCATCAGGTCAACATGAGGGTCATGAGCCTTCTCAAAAGGTGCGTGTCGGTGGACCGCGCTGACAACCTGTTCGTATTGCTGGGGCCCGCTGACCGACAGCACGGCCGGGTGCAGTTCACGAATAGTGTCTTCATCAACACCCATGCAACCGGTCACGATGACCCGGCCGTTTTCATTCAGGGCCTCACCGATGGCCGCCAGCGATTCGGCCCGTGCGCTGTCAATAAAACCACAGGTATTGACCACCACGACATCTGCGCCATCGTAACTGGGGGAAATAGCATAACCATCGCCGCGTAGCTGCGTCAGTATGCACTCTGAATCGACCAATGCCTTGGGACAACCCAGGCTGACGAAACCAATTTTGGGTGCCTCACTTTTACTCGTCATTATCATCCGGCTCGAAAAATAACCAGGCTGTTAACGGGAAGGCCAGACGGAAGTCCCGTTCGATGTGGTTGATGGCCGTGATCATGTCAGCCCCGGAACCGGTCGGGTGCAACTTTGCCTTGACCGCGACCATCACGTCCGGTCCCAGTTGCATCGTTAACAGGTTGTATAAGCACTCAATCTCGGGCCGGCTCTCGAGAAATGACCGCATCTCTTTTAGTACGTGTGGTTCAACACCCTGGCCGATCAACAGGGCTTTTACCTCTATCGCCAACAGGATCGCGATCACGATCAACAACACACCGATCAGTATTGTGCCGATGGCGTCATAAAGTGGATTACCGGTCACTGTCGTGACAATAATAGTCAGCAAGGCGATACCAAGCCCCACCAGGGCGGTGATATCTTCACCAAAAACAACCAGTAATTCACTGCTCCTGCTTTCACGGAACCAACGTGTCAGTCGGCGGCCGCGACGCTCAAGATTGACGGCCTGCAGACAGCGCCAAAGTGATATGGATTCAGCGATGATGGCAAAAACCAGAACACCGATCGCAATGACCGGACCCTTTAGAGGCTGTGGGTGCGCAAACTTGTGTACACCTTCAAAAAGAGAAAACATGCCACCCAGACTGAAGAGGATAACCGCGACCAGGAAAGACCAGAAATAAATATTTCTGCCATAACCCAGGGGGTAATTTGTATCCGGTGGCTGTTTGGATTGCCTGATGCCAAACAGCAACAGAACTTGATTACAACTGTCTGCGAGCGAATGGATCGCTTCGGCCAGCATTGCACCGGAACCGGTCCAGAACGCCGCCACGCCCTTGGCTACTGCGATCGACAGGTTCGCAAACAGGGCATACAAGATGGAGCGCAGGGACGCGTGTTGAGCAGACATCCTAATTTACTGGTGACGGGCTAGTAATTATGCGGTTTGCGAAGCGTTTGCTCAAGAGCTGAGGACATCATTGGGGGTCAGGGGTAGGGGTCAGGTACATTTTCGTCAACCTTGAAGACATGGCAATGGCGTGTATTGAAAATGTACCTGACCCCTTTTCATTTCGTCAACCTTGAAGACATGGCAATGGCGTGTATTGAAAATGTACCTGACCCCTTTTTAGCTTATTCATCGGTGGTGATCGTGATATCGTGTATTGTTTCGCCGTCAGGAACAATAAGCTGTGCACTGTGTTCCGGCATTGCTACCTTCAGGGTTTTACTCTTTCTTTCGCGCTTGATGGCCAGTTTCATTTCTTCACCGGGTTCAAATTCACGCAATGCGCGCATCAGGTCGCCGGGAGAATTCACATCTGACTGACCCACGCTGAGAACCACGTCGCCGGAGCGAAGCTGCAAACTATTGTCCTTTTTGGCCTTGAGCACCAGTACACCACGTTCAGTTTTGAAGTATCGACCCAGTTCGGGGTCGATGCTGGCGAGTCTCAGGCCTGCAGCCAGTGGCATACCAAACCAGACATTGGCATCCTGCAGGGCAAGATCGCCCAGCTCAGATAATTCATCGGAATCAAACCTGAACTCGTATTCATGCTCGGATGGTGTGAGCAAACCCGAGTCCATGAGCGCGCGTCGTTCATCGATTTCAACACGTATCTGCTCAATTTTTTCTCTCAGTGCCTCACCGTCTATGTGCGGGACTTTAATACGTTCGATCCGGATGGCCTCAGGGGCTATTGGTGGTGCGCCTGGCGCCGTGGAAAGGTGTACTATCGATTGCCACGTCAGCGGTTCGCGCACCTCGGGAACCACTGGCATATCCAGGATTTCTCCATTGCGTTCAACTGAAACATTCACTGGTTCATCCGCCTTGATTTCGTGAAGGGCGGCACGTAAAACATCACGCACGCTGCCTTCATCACCGGCGGTCAACTGCCTGGCGCCCAGTGCTACGATGACGTCACCGGCTTTTACGCCTGCGCGTTCCGCCGGACCATCGGGTGATACACCGAGTATCCTGACACCCATTTTTTCCGCATCGCCGAGTATGATGCCGAGTACAGGGCGCTCAACGCTGTCAGAAACGACCCCTGGCGCTTCTCCAGACATCCTCACGCGTGCAAGTTCGCGGTTGACCCGGGCAATTTCACGGGAGGATTCCCGCAGTTGCCGGTGCGCATTGTTCAGTTCTTCGTGCATCCTGCTTAGTTCTTTTGCCTGTTCATTACTCAACGCGGCGCGCCGGGATTTTTCCTCTTGCCGCCTTTCGTGGGCCTCGTGAAGCTTTTCACGGACCTTTTCCAATGAGGCTTTCGCAGCCTGACGGCTTGCTTCGGCTTCAGACAGGGCATGCTGGTATTCAGACTCAAGTTGTGGCTGCAATTCTGCTTGTTTGGCTGTTGTCTCCACTTCTGCGGCTGTTTCAACGGTATTTTCCGCTGACGCAACAAGCGCAGGGCTAGCGGAAAGAAACAGGACGACCGGGATCAGGGCCATCGGTGCTGTACTATATTTCATTGCTTCGTACCTTTTACGATCAGTTCAGAGTGATGCCATACGGCCATAATCAATTTGCCATTGCTGTTGGTATATCCGGGCCAGGTCAAGCAGCAGGTTGACACGTTGCCCCCACAGGTCTACCGAGTCTGGCGTGATACTCAGCTCGTTGTCTACCTGGGCGATCAGGTCTTCCAGCTCAGCTGTGTAAACAACAGATTCTGCGGGTGTTGAACCGTTGCCGCTGCGCAATGTTTTAATTTGTGTTTCCATGTTCTGCGACAGACGGATCAATGCCTCAAGATCACTAGCTGCAGGCTTTCCCTTTACAGACAATGACGTTGACTCAGCGCCATTCGTCACAACCAGGTTCGTTGTAAGACCGGCGGGACCGATACCAAAACGATTATCCAGGGCGAATGTCATTACGATCACAAGACTCGCGGCCAGTGCCAGCCAGCCACCCACCTTTTTCAAGTGCTTCTGCTTGCCTTGGTCTTCCTGCAAAGCACTTGCTATCTGTGACCAACCGTCATAACCCGGTTCGACCGGTGCCAGGGTTCGCAGACCGAGTGGGTCTTTGCTGTTTTGATTCAGTTGGTCCTTTGAATTCATGATCTTCTCTTCATGCAGTTGCGTTCAACACGGATTTCTCATCCGCGTCCGAAATCAATTGACGGAGCCTGGTACGGGCACGGTTGAGACGGGTTTTGGAGAAACTCTCAGTTTTGCCGTAAAGTCGTGCAATTTCCTTGTGCCGGTATCCTTCCACATCATGCAACCAGACAACGGCACGGTCATCGTCAGACAGGCGCTCCAGTGCCCGGGAAAGATCCATGGCCTGGCCCATGCTGTCATGGTCACCGTCGGTGCACGCCATGTGTTCCTCCAGTTCAACAGCATCATGACGTGGTTTTTTGCGTAGCGCGCTGATCGCGTGGTTGACAACTACCCGCCTTAACCAGCCCCAGAAGGGTGCATCCCCCCTATACTGCGCAATCCGCTTAAAAGCGGTAATGAAGGCTTCCTGGGTCACGTCCTGTGCCAGTTCCCGGCATTTGCAGATTCGTACAGCAACGTTGTACGCCGGCCTTTGAAACGCCCGGTAAATGAATTCACAAGCCTGCATATCCCCACGTTTTGCCCGGGCGAGTGTCACCGCGTCAAGTGCTATGTCAAAGCCTGATCCCGTCATCTACCAGTAGGACGCCGCTATCGTGAAAAAGGTCGCATAAGAAGGGGGTCAGGTTCAATTTCTAATAAACTGAATCTGCCCTTCATGGCCTGGTGAATAGTTGAACCTGACCCCTGTTTTAACCCAGAAGGGGGTCAGGTTCAATTTCTAATAAACTGAATCTGCCCTTCATGGCCTGGTGAATAGTTGAACCTGACCCCTGTTTCACCATATCTTGACCCGGTTTTCAGGAGGCAGATACATACCATCACCTTCCTTGACATCGAAGGCCGTAAATAGTTGAACCTGACCCCTGTTTCACCATATCTTGACCCGGTTTTCAGGAGGCAGATACATACCATCACCTTCCTTGACATCGAAGGCCGTATAGAAAGCCGGCACATTGACCGCCGCGCCATTGGCCCGGAATTTAGGTGGTGAATGCGGGTCGATGGTCAGACGTCGTTTGATCTCTGCTTCGCGGGTTTTGGCGCGCCAAACCTGCGCCCAGCCGAGGAAAAACCGCTGGTCACCGGTCCAGCCATCAATGACCGGTGCTTCCTGACCGTTCAGGGACATTCTGTATGCCAGGTAGGCAATACTCAAACCACCCAGATCACCGATGTTCTCACCGGATGTGAACTGGCCGTTGATCGTCAGGCCATCGATGACTTGATAGCCATCGTATTGGGCTGCCAGCGCATTTTTGCGTACATCGAACTTGGCAGCATCGTCTTCACTCCACCAGTCCCGCAGGTTGCCGTCGCCGTCAAACTGGCGTCCCTGGTCATCAAAACCATGACCGATTTCATGGCCGATCACGGCGCCAATGCCGCCATAATTGACCGCGTCATCCGCATTTACGTTGAAAAACGGGGGTTGTAGGATGGAGGCGGGGAAAACGACCTCGTTCCAGACCGGGTTGTAGTACGCGTTGACGGTTTGCGGGGTCATAAACCACTCACTTTTATCAACCGGCTTGTCGAGTTTGTCCACGTTACGGTTATATTCAAATTCTGCCGCACTCTTGATGTTAGCAATGAGATCAGCGGCGACGATTTTCATTTTGGAATAATCACGCCAGTGATCGGTGTAGCCGATCTTTGGGTTGAACTTGGATAGCTTGAGCAACGCCTGTTGCTTTGTCTCCTCACTCATCCAGTCCAGTTCAGTGATGGATTTTTTGTAGGCCGCGATCAGGTTCTTGATCAATTCATCCATACGCGTCTTGGACTCGGGTCGAAAATGCCGTTCAACGTATAACTGACCCAGCAGTTCTCCCATGTTGCCATTGATTGAATTCACAGCACGTTTCCATTGCGGCCGGGGTTCTGCGATGCCAGACAAGCCTGCACGGAAAAATCCGAACCATAGCTTGAAGTAATCGTCACCCAGCACCGGCGCGAAGTTGCTGAGGGTCTGGAAAGTCAGGTAATCCTTCCAGACTGCAAGACTGGTGTCTGCAATAATGTCATCGGCCGCTTCAAAGTAGCTGGGCTGGGCGACAATGTAGCGGTCGCGCGCCGGGACTTTCGCCGCTTCAAAGGTGATATCCCAGTTTATTTTCGGGGCCATATCTTTAAGCTCGGCGGGTGTTTTGGGGTTATAGCTTTTGACCGGGTCGCGATTTTCTTCCTTGGTCCACTGTACTTTCGCCAGTTTTGTCTCCAACGCCAGCAATCTGTCAGCGCGGTCTGCACCATCCTCAATGCCCGCCTGTTTGAATAGTTTGCTTACATACTCAAGGTAAAGTTGCCGGCCTTTGACAAACTGTCCGTCATCTTCGAGATAGTAATCACGGTCTGGCAATGTCAAACCCGCCTGGCCGAGGTAAACAACATTGGTGTCCGGGTCCTTCAGATCGGAATCAATACCGCCACCGATGGGCGAATTAACACCATATACTCCCAGGGAACTGAACAAGCGGTAAATGTCGTCCAGCGTGTTGGCAGCCATGATGGCTTCGAGTTCTGTCCTGACGGCACCAGCACCCAGGCGAGTGGCTGTTCGTGAGTCCATGTATGCGTTATAAAAGTCGCGAATTTTCTGGGTTGGGCTGTCATCTTCAACATTCGCTTGCTTGCTGGCTTCCTCGACCAGTTCGCGGACATCTTTTTGCGACTGCTCACCGAGTGCATCAAAGGTACCCCAGCGCGCTCTATCCTCCGGTATGGTCGAATCCCTGACCCAGGCGCCATTGACATAATCAAAGAGGTCATCCTGTGGCCGTACCGTTTCATCGAATCCACTCTTGTCAATGCCACTGACAAGTTCAATTATTGCGGCTGTGCTCTCTGGCTTCTGGCTTGCAACTTTTGTGGCTTCTTCTGATGCCTGTTGACAGCCATAGAGACTGAAGACAGCCGCAAGGGTAGCGATTAGATTAAATTTCATAAGTAATATTCCTGCGGGTCGTTTTTAAAAACGCGGCTACTATATACTCTTGTGGTGACTTTTACAGGTGTCAAAAGTTGGTCTATATTTGTAAAAAGGCAATGAGAACGAGCATGAGACATCCAACTGGAAATCGGGCCAGCCCTTATATTACGGCAATGGGTGCGCAGCAGATACGCGAAGAACTGCAACAGCTGTGGCGCAGGCTCAGACCGGAAGTCGTCAGGGCACTCGCCGATGCCGCCGCTGAAGGCGACCGTTCAGAGAACGCGGAGTACACTTATCGTAAAAAGCAATTGCGGGAAATCGACCGCCGGGTCCGCTATCTGAGCCGGCGGGTGGAGGTGATGAAAATTGTTGATCGCGTACCGCAAGATCAGTCAAGGGTTCGTTTTGGCGCCTGGATCAGGCTCAGGGATGAATCCGATGCGGTGCTCGAATACCGCATCGTGGGCGTGGATGAAACCGACGCCTCAAAAGGTTATATCTCGATCGACTCCCCGGTGGCCTGTACATTGCTGGGCAAATCCAGGGGTGAGCGTGTCGAAGTAGAATTGCCGGAAAGGCGAGTGAGTTATGAAGTAATTGATGTCAGTTATCGATAGCTGTCGGTCTTGAAATCCTAAGCACTATCCCCATTTTAAAACTGCGGACGCCATTAGGGTTCGCTGGCGCCTCCGGCCATATCGGCGGGGGTAATTAAAGACCATATTGCTTCTTAAGGAGAATACGGAAATGACAACATTTGATTTTTCACCTTTATACAGAACTTCAGTGGGTTTTGACCGGCTGGCTTCACTTCTGAGCGCAGCTAACCGCACGGAACAGGGCAACGGTTACCCGCCGTACAACATACGCACAACCAGCGAAGATCACTATCAGATCACCATGGCAGTTGCTGGGTTTTCAGAAAATGAACTGGATATTACAACCGAGCAGAATCGCCTGGTTGTGACCGGCAACCGGCCGGAGGAATCCGAGGAAGCGGGCGAGTACCTGCATCGTGGTATCGCAACCCGCTCATTTGAGCGTCGCTTCAACCTTGCCGACCACGTCAAGGTCGTCAATGCGAGTCTCGCGAACGGACTGCTTCACATAGATTTGGAGCGCGAGCTTCCCGAAGCAATGAAACCACGCACTATAAAGATCGAAAAGACTGAAGGTCGCTTGCTGAACGCCGGAAAAGACATTAAAAAAGCCAGCAACAAGGCTGCTTGATCTTGTTTGCAATACGAGGGGCGCCAGTAAGGCGCCCCTTTTTATTGCGGGTAAGTGAAATCAACGCCCAGGCAATTGCAACCAGCCAGCGCTGCCGGTAGGCTGAGGTTTTCCCGCTGGCATTAATGTAAATGAAGTAAATGAAGCGCATTGCATTCTGGCTTTACCAGGTTTACGCCTGGCTGATATTCATTCCGCTGGGGTTGTTGCTGACCTTTGTCTGTGGCTGGCTAACGGTACTGATGGCGATGGTATGGAACCCCAGGGCAGCCAGCCGTTACATAGCGGCCAACTGGGGCAAACTTCTTTGCTGGTTGACACCGGTGCTGGTCACCGTTGAAGGCGCGCAAAATGTGGACCCACATCGCTCCTTCGTTGTGGTCTGCAACCACCAGAGCGAGTATGACGTCTTCCTTGTCTATGGATGGCTGAAGCTGGATCTTATATGGGTTTTGAAGGCGGAGTTACGCAGAATGCCGGGTCTGGGTATCGGCTGTGAAAAAGCCGGACACATATTTGTCGAACGTGATAAACCCGAGCAGGCCCGGCAGGCGATCAGGGAGGCTCTTGAAAGGGTGGGGGACGGTGTTGGAATCCTGTTTTTTGCAGAGGGTACACGAAGTATGGATGGTCGCTTGAAAACGTTCAAAAAAGGTGCTTTTCGAACTGCAGTTTCACAAAACTTGCCTATATTGCCAATAACACTGCTTGGCACGCGTGAAATCCAGGCACCAAAATCAATGATGATCTTTCCCGGCAGGGTACGCATGGTGATTCACCCGCCGATGGAAGTGACTGGCAATCGTAAAGAGGATGTTCTTGAACTGATGCAACACACCCGGAAAGTCATCAATTCCGCGTTGCCCGGAGACCTGCGTGATTGACCTGGGTAAGCCGGACCCACGTTACACCGATTCACCGCAGGCCCGGCGTAACTTCGCGCTGGCACTCAAAATTGCACTGGCCGTGACCGCCGTATTGTGGCTCATATTGATCGTCGACAGTGTCTTGGGTTTGGAGCTGGTCCGCTTTGGTCTACGGCCACGACACCTGAATGGCTTGCTGGGCGTGCTCAGCGCACCTTTACTGCACGGCGGGGCCGAGCACCTGTTCTCGAACACGGCGCCATTGATTGTCGCGCTCACAACGATCCTTTATCTTTACCCCCGGTCAGCGGTGCGGGCAATACCGATAATTTGGCTTGGTTCAGGCATACTTGCCTGGGTCATTGGTCGGCCCACGCTACATTTCGGCGCCAGCGGGTTTATCTACGGTCTGCTCGCCTTTGTCTTTATCAGTGGCATGTTGCGTCTGGACATGCGTTCAGTGGCCGTCTCAGCCGTTGTCTGGTTTTTGTATGGCTCGATGGTCTGGGGGGTATTACCAATACGAGCGGGTATGTCCTGGGAACTGCACCTGAGTGGTGCCATTCTCGGGGTCGCCCTGGCGATCGCTTTTCGGCGCTGGGATATTACACCGGTCAAACGTTACACTTGGGAAGATGACGACAGCGTGCCGGACTGGTTCCCAAAAAGTTCAAAAAGTGCTGCCACCCACGAAAAAGAGGACAACGGCGAGTAAGAAAAAGACTCAGAGCAGATAACAACCTTATGAAAAAATTTGGCGTTATAGCTTTGCTACTTGCCAC
>CAZYVH010000035.1:18387-20539 GCA_964650905.1 uncultured Wenzhouxiangellaceae bacterium
GAGCAGATAACAACCTTATGAAAAAATTTGGCGTTATAGCTTTGCTACTTGCCACTATCTTTGTGGTAATTGGCTACCTGTTGCCAAAACAGGTTCACGTAGAACGTAGCGTTACCATCGAGCGACCACGAGCCATGTTGTTTGCAATCCTTAACGGCTATCAACATTTCAATGACTGGTCGCCGTGGGTCAAACGCGATCCCAATGCGACCTACGCTGTTTCCGGACCACCTGCCGGGATCGGTGCCCATCTAAGTTGGAGTGGCGATCCGCGTTTGGTTGGCAGTGGCTGGCAGGAGATCATTGCCAGCAAACCGGATGATCAAATCGACATCCGCCTGGATTTCGATACACAGGGTCTGGCGACGACCCATTTTTACCTGCAAACAACCGGCACCGGCAGTCGGGTTACCTGGGCATTTGATTCGGATGTCACGGAGGATCTGGGATTCATTCAAGGTTTCCTGGCGCGCTATTTTGGCCTGTTTTTTGACCGCTGGATAGGCGGCGATTATGAACAAGGCCTGCTAAACCTGAAAAAATTTGCCGAATCCTTACCGGTCTCCGATTTTGTCCCGGCGGATATCAGCCAGGTTACACTGGCCGCACAAAATATCCTGTATGTCACCACCAGCAGCAGCCAGGAATCGGTCGATATCGCCAACGCGATGGCAGCGGCCTTTGCGGAAATCGTCGCTTTTATCAACACCTCAGGCAACCAGATAGCTAGCCCGCCGATGGCGATAACCCGTACCTGGGAAGAGGGTGGTTACGTATTTGATGCAGCCATTCCGGTTAAAAACCTGTCTGAACAACTAAGGGGTAACATCAAGGCGGGCAAATCACCTGCGGGTGCGGCCATCAAGGCCATCCACAAGGGTGGCTACGGGCATATGCTGGTGACCTACGAAAAGCTTGCTTCTTACATGAAAGCACATGGCCTGGGCCGTGGTGGCGTTTCCTGGGAACAGTATATATCTGACCCCAAAAAAACTGCTGAGCAAGACCGGCTTACCTATGTCTATATCATGCTGGATCAGACCAGATCAGGCGGGCCGGACATCTACCAGCGTGACACGCATTGAAGATTTGAGTCCCAGTGGTCTCCTGCATCGATCGCCTGCAAATGCTGCTGGAATTCCATACGTGGCATATCGATACAGCCCATGCTCATCAGGTGTGGATTGCTGATCTGGCAATCCATCAAGCTGAAACGACAACTTCGTAAATGCTGGCACAACCCCACCAGGGCTACTTTACTGGCGTTGCTTTGTTTGCTGAACATGGACTCACCAAAAAACACACCGCCCAGCGCCAAACCATAAATCCCTCCCGCCAGTTCGTCATCCCGCCACACTTCCAGCGAGTGGGCGATCCCCATTTCATGCAAGTGTACATAAGCGGCTTGCATATCCGTCGTGATCCAGGTGCCGTCGCCACTTGCACGCGGTGCGGCGCAGGCAGTGATGACCCGTTCAAAGGACCGGTCAAGCGTCAGCCTGAAATTTCCCTGATTATACTGGCGGCGCAAGCGCCGGGACACATGGACGTCTGTGGGATAAAGCACACAACGTGGAAACGGTGCCCACCACAGAATCGGCTGACCGGTGCTGTACCAGGGAAATATACCGCAACAGTAGGCATTGACAAGCCGGGCAGGGCTGAGGTCACCCCCCATGGCGAGCAAGCCCCTCGGATTGTCCAGGGCCGCTTCAATCGGTGGAAAGGGTGCCTCTGGGTCGCATGCAAGCAGCGGGATCATGGTAGTTGATACATCGGCGCTGTATAGCTGGATGCGTTTACACTTCCGGGATTTTCTGCTCTTCCAGCCAGCGGTCAGCATCCAGCGCCGCCATACAGCCAAAGCCAGCGGATGTCACCGCCTGGCGGTACACGTGATCCGCAACATCGCCGGCAGCGAATACACCTGCGACGCTGGTCATGGTGGCAAACCCCTCGGTCCCTGTTTGAATTTGAATGTAACCATTTTTCATGTCGAGCTGATTGTTGAATATTTCTGTATTGGGTGTGTGGCCAATGGCGATGAAGACGCCGCTCACATCCAGCTGCTGTGTTGCATCGGTTTTGGCGTGTTTTAAACGCAGACCGGTAACCCCACTGTCATCACCCAACACTTCATCGACGACGTGGT
>CAZYVH010000035.1:20639-26618 GCA_964650905.1 uncultured Wenzhouxiangellaceae bacterium
GCATGCGCCAGCATACGTTGCATCAGTTCCGGTCCCTGCACGCCCCCGGCGTCACCCGGCCAGTTATCCACGTCCGTGGTTATTGTCAGCTGGCCCCCTTGCTGGATACCGGTGATTACGACTGGCTTGAGATTGGCACGCGCCGCGTAAATGGCAGCGGTATAACCGGCAGGTCCGGAACCGACAATTAACAGCCCACAGTGTTTTACATCGCTCATGTATAATCGCTCCATCAGAAAGGCAGGCACCCAAAAGCTTTCCAACCGGGTGCGGGTTACGGTATTCAGTTTGAGGCTGGAGAACCAGATTCAAGGGTTATATTTTAAACGAGGATTAGCACATTGGCGCAAGCACGGAAGAAAGCCGGCAAGAGCTTAGCAAAACAAGCCAGGCTGCCGCATCATTTAAGGGAGAGCGTGTTCCTGCTTTCGGTGCTGATCGCGGTTTACCTCGTCGCTTGTTTTTTTAGCTACGACCCCAACGATCCCGGGTATTTTAATAGCACCCATTCAGACCAGGTACAAAATGCCGGACGCATTCTGGGTGCATGGATTGCCAATTTTTTTCTTTTTCTGACAGGTTATGTCGCCTGGCTTTTACCGCTGATAACGGTCTACGGGGGTTGGCGTGTCTGGCGTAACGGTATCCGTCAGGATGGGTCGGGTGTATTCGGCATCGTTGCCGTGATTACCGGCCTTATGTTAGTCCTGTTGTCTGCCACCGGTCTGAGTGATATGCATGTATTGCCCGCAGCAGGTTCCATGCCTGTCGGTGGCGGCGGGGTGATCGGGCATGAGATCTCGGCTCCATTGCTGCAATGGACCGGTATGCTGGGTTCAACACTGTTCCTGTTGGCCATGTTACTGATCGGCATAACGCTGTTTACCGGCTTGTCATGGTTTTCCGTCATGGATGTCATCGGGGCTATCACACTGGGTCTTTTCAATGGGTTCGTGACAGCTGTTGCAAACATGCGTGACTGGTTTGCAGGCCGGCGCGCACGTGCACGCCGGGATGTGGTCCGTAAAACGGATTCCGCCCGGCAGGTCGGCAAAAAAGCACCCCGGATTGAGCCACAGATTTCAATGCCCCGGGAACGTGGCAGTAACCGGGCGGCGAAAGAAAAACAACGACCCCTGTTCAAAGATTTGCCGGCCGATTCATTGCCACCGCTTGAATTGCTCGACGAACCCCATGACCAGCCACCCGGTTATAGCGAAAGTGCATTAAAGGCCCTGTCCAAACAGGTGGAGTTAAAGCTGGCGGACTTTGGTGTTCAGGTTGACGTTGTTGCGGTGCATCCTGGCCCGGTCATCACACGTTTTGAATTGCAGCCGGCACCGGGTGTGAAATCCGTTCAAGTCACCAACCTGGCCAAGGACCTGGCACGTGGCTTGAGTATTGTATCGGTGAGGGTCGTGGAGGTCATACCGGGTAAATCCACCATCGGCCTGGAAATACCCAACACCAACCGGCAGATGGTATTTCTTTCCGAAATCCTGCGTTCTGAGGTCTATGAAAACTCCAGTGCCACATTGACCCTGGCGCTCGGCAAAAGTATCTCAGGCCGTCCGATCGTAGCCAATCTTGCAAAAATGCCGCATTTACTGGTGGCAGGCACCACCGGCTCAGGCAAATCCGTGGCGCTCAATGCCATGATACTGAGCCTGATCTACAAGACCGGGCCAGAACAGGTCAGGCTGGTCATGGTTGACCCCAAAATGCTGGAACTGTCCGTCTACGCGGATATCCCGCACCTTTTGGCGCCCGTGGTAACCGATATGAAAGAGGCCGCCAATGCTCTGCGCTGGTGCGTGGCTGAAATGGAACGCCGTTACCGTTTGATGTCAGCCGTTGGTGTACGCAACCTGGCGGGTTTTAACCGCAAGGTCAAGGAAGCTGCCGAGGCTGGGAAGCCGTTCAGGGACCCGTTTTTCGTTGCCGGTGAATTGGATCCGGACGCGGAGCCACCCGAGTTGGAGCATCTCCCCTATATCGTTGTCATTGTCGACGAGCTTGCCGACATGATGATGATCCTCGGTAAAAAGGTTGACGAGTTGATCGCCCGCCTCGCGCAAAAGGCCCGCGCGGCAGGGATCCATCTGATACTTGCCACACAGCGACCATCGGTTGATGTTATCACCGGTCTGATCAAGGCGAATATCCCGACTCGAATCGCGTTCCAGGTTTCATCGCGCGTGGATTCACGCACCATCCTCGATCAGATGGGCGCAGAGCAGTTGCTGGGTCACGGCGACATGCTTTACATGCCACCCGGTACTGCATTGCCGGAACGCGTCCACGGCGCCTTCGTCGACGATCACGAAGTACACGCCGTGGTCAATTACCTGAAGTCCCTGGGCGAACCTGATTATGTCGGTGCTATCCTTGAAGACACGCAATTGACGGCCGATGGCCTTGCGATCAGTGCAACCGGTATTCCGACCGAGCCACCGGGTGAGCAGGATGAACTTTACGACCAGGCGGTTGCATGGGTCACCGAGTCACGGCGTGCCTCCATTTCCAGTGTGCAGCGACACCTGCGTGTGGGTTATAACCGCGCTGCCCGTATCATCGAAGACATGGAAGCCTGCGGTGTGGTCTCACCACCACAGCACAATGGCCAGCGTGAGGTGCTCGCACCACCGCCGCCAAAGGACTGAAAATGAAGTGCCTGATGCTGTTTGTGCTGCTGTTGATGTCTTCCGTTGCGTCCGCGTCTGATACCCACGTGGATGGGTACGGCATTGCGCGTCGCGATTTAGAAAACTTCACCAATGAACTCTCCAGCCTGTGTTTGGATTTTACCCAGGTAGTCAAGTCCCAGGACGGCCGTATACAGGACCAGACACTGGGTCACGCGTGGTTGCAAAGCCCAAATCGGATGCGTTGGGTCTATACGGGCGACTTTCCGGAAACCATCGTCGCGGACGGTCTGAATGTCTGGCAATACGATGAGGCGTTGCAACAGGTGACGGTCAAACCCCAGACAGCCCGTGTCAGTGATGCCCCCTTGTTGATACTGACCGATATGTCACAGCTGGAGCAACAGTTCTCGGTGACCGAGCTGGGGGAATTTGAAGAGTTGAACCTGTTGGAGTTGAAAAGCCGCGACCCCGAATCAGAATTCGAGCGCGTCCTGATGGGTCTGGATGCAAGTGGCATTAAGATGATGGTCATGGAAGATGCGTTTGGCCAGCGTACCGAAATTCACTTTAGTCATGTACTCAAGAACCCAACGCTTGGCGCCGGGCTTTTTGAATTTACCCCCCCCGAAGGTGCAGACGTCGTTGGCGAGCCGGGTAGTTAAATTTCTGTAGAAACCCGCTGGCAGACGGTACAATGTCGCGTCATACAATGAATAGATTTTCCTATGCTTGACCCACGTGTCCTGAGAAATGATCTTGAAGCGACAGCCGTCGCGCTGAAGACGCGTGGCTACACGCTTGATGTACCTGCTTACGAGGCGCTCGAGTCCCGGCGTAAAACCTTGCAAATGACACTGGAGACGCTGCAAAGCGAACGTAATGTCAGCGCCAAATCCATTGGCAAGGCGAAATCCAGGGGTGAGGATATCCAGCCACTGCTTGATGCGGTCGCGCGTTTGCGTGTAGAACTAGGCCGGGTTGAAGCTGAATTCAAAGACGTGCGTGACGAGCAGAACGACTGGCTGCTCGGTATCCCAAACCTGGCATCCGATGACGTACCGGTTGGTACGAGCGAACAAGACAACGTCGAACTGCGGACCTGGGGTGACAAACCCCGCTTTGATTTTGCACCCAGGGATCATGTTGACCTGGGCGAATTACACCAGATGATGGACGCAAAGGCTGCCGCAAAACTGGCCGGTGCACGTTTCACCCTGCTGAAATCATCGCTGGCCAGGCTGCACCGTGCACTGGCCCAGTTCATGCTGGATGTACACACCCAGGAACATGGTTATACCGAGGTCTATGTCCCTTACCTTGTAAAAGGTGAAACCATGCAGGGCACCGGTCAGTTGCCGAAATTTGCGGATGACGCCTTTGCGACCACCGACGAACCGCCGCGCTACCTGGTGCCAACCGCAGAGGTTCCAGTGACCAACCTAGCCGCCCGGCAGATCTTTGCAGCGGATGAACTGCCACTTAAATACGTGGCACAGACACCCTGTTTCCGTCGCGAAGCCGGCTCGGCCGGTAAGGACACACGCGGTATGATCCGCCAGCACCAGTTTGAAAAAGTGGAGCTGGTGCAAATTGTCCGTGCCGCAGACTCCGTTGCAGCACACGAGGAACTGGTCAGCAATGCGGAAACAATTCTGCAGAAACTGGCGTTGCCCTACCGGACCATCGTTTTGTGCACCGGTGACATGGGATTTTCAGCCTGCAAGACCTATGATATTGAAGTCTGGCTGCCGGGGCAGAGCGCCTACCGGGAAATCTCATCTTGTAGTCTGTGCGGGGATTTCCAGGCCCGCCGCATGCGGGCCAGGGTGCGCAATCCCGAATCAGGCAAGCCGGAGTTGGTGCATACACTCAACGGTTCGGGCCTGGCCGTCGGTCGCACCCTGATCGCGGTTATCGAAAACTACCAGCAGCAGGATGGCTCCATTCGTATACCCGAGGTATTACAGACCTACATGGGTGGTCTTGAAGTCATAAAGCCTTAAGCTGTATATTTCGAGCGCAAAAAAAAGACCCGCACCAGGCGGGTCTTTTAGTCACTGAAAAATCGGATTCAATCGCGGCCAAAACCAAAACCAAGTATGTTCAGCAGGCTGATGAACAGGTTGAATATGCTGATGAACAAGGTCACGGTTGCCATGATGTAGTTGGTCTCACCACCACGAATGATCTGCTGAGTCTGGAACAGGATCAATCCCGCCATCAACAGGATAAACATGCTTGAAACGGCCAGACCCAGGGCCGGCAGATGAAAAAAGAGATTACCCACACCCGCCAGGAAAGCAACCAGGATACCGATTGTCAGGAATTTGCCCAGGAAAGAAAAATCCCGCTTGCTGGTCAGCGCCAACCCCGACATGGCTAGGAAAATGACGCCGGTACCACCCAGGGCCATCATGACGATCTCACTGCCATTACCGAACTGGTAAAGATACATATTGATGATCGGGCCCAGCGTGATACCCATGAAACCCGTCAGTGCGAATATCGAGAGGAGACCCCAGGCACTGTTGCGTAGCCTGGTGGTCAGGAATAACAATCCGAAATAGCCTATCAAGACCACCATGGGGCCTGGATACGGCCAGTTCAACGCCATTGCCACACCGGCCATCACGGCAGAGAACAACAAGGTCATGGAAAGCAACGCATAGGTATTGCGCAGTACCTTGTTCATGGAAGCAGCCGTTAGCGGTTGCGCGGTGGCGGTTCTGTAAAGTGTCTGATTCATACTCGGGTCTTGGCTCCAAATGTCTTTAAGTTAATAACTAAGATAGGGGATTTTGCCGGGAGTTCAATAGCCTCGCCTGCAAATCCCCACAAAACGCAAGCCTACTGTAATCAATCGGTAAAGAGAAGTCATATGCTGATGGATATAGATGGGTGTCCCCGGTGTTATACCGGGGTATGTACCGGAGCATGTCCGATCTGCTGAAACAGCTTTAAAATCCTGTCCGGGGGACTGGTGTAGTAACGTGTTTTTCTGTATTCTTGCGCGTCTTGACTCAGTTGCCCCGAGCACAGGGATGTGCGAGCCAAAACCAGCGGGCTGGTTTTCATTGGAGCGGGACGAGTTGGATAGTAAAAAGTTTTAATGGAGAGGTGGCAGAGCGGTTGAATGCACTGGCTCTTGACCCGTCGCCTGGAGCGAAAGGACGGCGCCGCAGGCAGGGGCGCAGCCCCGAGCACAGGGATGTGCGAGCCAAAACCAGCAAGCTGGTTTTCATCGAAGCGGGGTGGACTGGACAGTAAAAGTTTTAATGGAGAGGTGGCAGAGCGGTTGAATGCACTGGTCTTGAAAACCAGCAAGGGTTAA
>CAZYVH010000036.1:0-26551 GCA_964650905.1 uncultured Wenzhouxiangellaceae bacterium
TCGGCCAGGTTGGCCCCGATCAATCGCTGTGCTGATTCCACGTTTGGAAAAATACCGATCACACGCTCGCGGCGCCGGATTTCCCGGATCAGTCGTTCCTGCATATTCGTCGACTTCATGCGCCGCCGGTATTTGGCCGGCAAAGCCATCACCGCCTGTGACTCAACCGCATCACCGTTGCGGGCTTTAAGATACATCGCGTTTCAGGGGACAGTTTACTTAAATGAATATTAGCGCAGGCCTAATTTTCCGGGAAGTACGGCTCAAAAAGATGAGAGTTAAGTAAACTGTCCCCCGAATGCCCCGAATGCCCCGAATGCCCCGAATGCCCCGAATGCCGGTACGACCGGGCAATGCTCATCGGCATGACCGCAGACGGTAACCAGCCGATCGATGGTTTTGAGTTGTTCCGGGTCCAGGATTTTGGATTTCTGTCCTGAGATATCCACCCCCGCTTCCTTCACCACAGCGATGGCTCGGGGATTCATGCCATGCGCCTCGATACTGGCGGAATACACCCCGAAGCGGTCGCCGCCCAGGTGTTTGAGCCAGCCTTCGGCCATCTGTGATCGGCATGAATTACCAGAGCATAAAAACAGTACGCGATGTTTCATTTCATGATGTTGTCTTTTTATTTCATCGATTAACCTGCATGTTGCTCCAGAGCGTATCTTTCGCCGTTCAGATGGGTCATGCTTTGCAGCCTTGCGGGACTGTTCGGCGCCACTGTCTGCCAGGGCACAATATAAGTGCGTGCCGCATGTTCGGAGACAACCTCCTCAATGCGCGCCACCTCCGATGCAGCCCGTTGCAACAGCACCGGGTCTTGGGTGCCGGTTGCCAGCACATGCTCCTGGTACTGACGGGTGACCTCTCTCGGATCGATGCGGCTGACCTTCAGGTTGGAGACCTGTCCGCCCACCGTCTGGTCCAGGTGTGCGGCCGGGTCGGTGGTTGAGAGATGGACTGCATGGCCGCGTGCGGCCAGCGCAACGGCAAGCGCTGAAGCGATGGTGGTTTTACCGACACCACCCTTGCCCATCACCATGACCAGGCCTCGTCCGTCCGCCTCGACCTGGTCCGTCAACGTTGCAAGCCCGGATATGGCCGGTATCTCCGGCAACTGGACGTTTGCTGAAGCAGCGCCGTTGTTTGCCGGCTTGAGCAGCTTGCGCAGGCCATCCACCCCCATGACATTTTCGCCGCGCAGCGGGATGTCGCTTTGGTTCAACCACCGCAGCACACCCGGCATTTTCTCCAAAGCGTCTCTACCGCGCTGTTCGAAGGCTTTTGCCACCGCATCGTCACCGGCGGCCCTGAATACGCCGTTGAGCGCCAGTTGCTGATTGTCGACGCCAAGATCGTGCATCTCCTTTGCCGTGCGCGCTGCCTCGGCCAGTGCAGTGTGCTCCGGCCTGCTGACCAGCACCATCGTCGTCATCTCGGCATCGGCCAACGTGGCGGTCGCCCGCGCATAGCGCGCCTGGCTGGATTTCAGTTCTGAATTCGGCCCCAGGCATGAAACACCGCTGGTGTTTTTTTCAAGAAATCCGGACCAGGCGGCAGGCAGTTGCAACAGGCGCAGCGTATGTCCGGTCGGCGCCGTATCGAAGACGATATGGTCATACTCGCTTGTCCAGCCCGCCTCGGTTAACAGGGCAGTGAATTCATCGAACGCAGCGACTTCAACCGTGCAGGCGCCGGAAAGCTGTTCCTCCATGTGCGCGACAGAATCATCGGGCAAGACCCCCCGATACGGACCAATGACGCGCTCGCGATAGGCTGCCGCCGCAGCTTCCGGATCTATGTTCATCGCATCCAGATTAGTGGTGCCATTCACCACCGTTGGCGAATCGCCCAGCCTGGTATGCAGCACGGCATCCAGATTGGAAGCCGGATCGGTGCTGACCAGCAAAACCCGTTTGCCCTGATCCGCCAGCGCCAAGGCTATGGCACTGGAAAGCGTGGTTTTGCCGACACCGCCCTTGCCGGTAAAAAACAGGTAGCGTGTCGCCTGCCGCAAGAAAGAAAATGGTTCACTCATCAGCAGCAGCCTGTACCACTGCAGCAGGATGTTTCCTGCGTTTCTTTTTCCACCGGCTTGTTCATCGCAGCGTTTAATCCCGGAATCATGGCTGCCAGGGTTTCGCGATCCGGGTGTTCGCCCGAACTGATCACCTCTGCACCCATCAAAACCAGCGGCAGGCAGGCATTGCCCTGATCCTGCAAAGCCTTTTTGACCGCTTCATTCTCGGCAAAGGCTGCGGGTTGCTGGGACATATTGTAGCGGGTCACGCGCACACCCTGCTGCCTGAGCCATTCCAGGTCGGCGGCAAAGCGCGGCAGGACAGGGTCTACATCCGGTCCGCAGACACCCATCGAACAGCACATCGGGGGATCAAACACTTCAATTCTGATCATTATTTTCTCCTTGTTGCAAGATACCGTGCGGCCTGGTCACCATGACCGTGCATGGCGCATGACGCACCACACGCTCGGCAACCGAGCCGATCAGCAGGTGTTCCATTGCGCCTCGGTGGCCATGCCGGCCCATGACAATAAGATCAGCCGGTAAATCCCTAGCAAAATCACAGATTGCCTGATGGGGCGGATGGTTGGTCGCCAGTATTTTCGTCTCAATATTCAGCTTTGGCGGAGCGCTTTCAGGTATTTCCGCCAGCTTTCTTTGAGCCACCTCACGCATATTTCTGGTCAGTTCGCGAACAGGGGAGAGGGATATCTCATCGGGCTCATAAGCAAGCACCGGCTCCAGCACATGTAATACCTGTATGCTCGCCTCAAGCTTCTCGGCAAGCACGCATGCTCGACGAAATGCCTCAGCGGCACAGTCTGAAAAGTCGGTTGGAACCAGGATAGAACCGTTTTTAATCATCGTGCACCTCCGTTCGGCCTGACGGCCGCTGTTCATACCAGCCTTTGCTTCGGTTGACGATGAAAACCACGGACAACATCACCGGCACCTCAACCAGCACGCCAACCACAGTGGCCAGCGCCGCACCGGACTCGAAACCGAACAACGCAATCGCTGCGGCCACGGCCAGTTCAAAGAAGTTGGATGCGCCGATCAGCGCCGACGGGCCAGCCACGCAGTGTGCCACGCCCAATTTTCGGTTCAGCCAATAAGCCAGCATCGAGTTGAAATAAACCTGAACCGTGATCGGTATGGCCAGCAGCAGAATCACCAGCGGCTGGGCCAGGATCTGTTCGCCCTGAAAACCGAATAGAAGCACGACGGTAACCAGCAGCGCGCCCATCGAGATCGGGTCCATCGTTTGCAGCACATCGTCCAGATTATCTTTGGCCAGCAGCGCCTTGCGCCCGAAATAGGCGAGGATAACCGGGATGACGATGTACAACATGACCGACAGAAACAGTGTATCCCACGGTACGGTAATCGAGGCGACACCCAGCAACAGCCCGACAATCGGGGCAAAGGCGAAAATCATAATTACATCGTTGAGCGCCACCTGACTAAGCGTAAACTGTGGGTGCCCGTCGGTCAGACGGGACCAGACGAACACCATTGCAGTACAAGGCGCTGCCGCAAGAATGATCAAACCGGCGATGTACTCGGGAATTTTTTCGGCATCGAGGTAATGGGCAAAGAAAATTTGCAGGAACACCCAACCGAAAAAAGCCATGGAAAAGGGTTTTACTAACCAGTTGATTGCCAGCGTTACGCCAACCCCACGCCGGTGATCCCATACTTCGTTGAGTGCCGCATAATCAATTTTCAGCAGCATGGGCAGAATCATGGCCCAGATCAAAACCGCCACCGGAATGTTGATGTGGGCAAGCTCCATGGCCCCCAAAGCGTGAAAGATGGCGGGCAACAGTGCGCCCAGGCCGATGCCGGTAACGATGCATAGAAATACCCACAGGGTTAAGAAGCGGGCGAACGGACCCATGGACTTGCTTTCAGTTGACATGATCACTCTAGTGATATCTCATTACAAAATATTGCGGGCAGACGTAGTTTCTCAGCATCATCGGCAGGGGCCTACCTGGAAATTGCCTGTGCAGAGAAAGAGGACGTTTACCGGATCAGGCACAGTTTCTTTCTCCTGGCCGGTTGATCATTTTCTGAAGCCGTGTCCGATAGTGTGCTGAATGGCTGTTCCAATTCCATGCGCAAATTATATACGGAATTCCATATATATGGAAGAGCGTATATAATTCAGTAAGGATGAGTTATAATGTCACGGGGTACGGAGTTTGCCAACGCTTATATTGGCACCTTGCGTCTGAAACTACTCAAGGTCGGTGCGATCATCCTGCGCAATACCCGGCGTATCCGTTTCCTGTTATCGAGTGCCTATCCCCACCAGCGGTTGTTCTTGCATGTCGCAGCCCGGTTGACATCGGTTTCACCCGTCCACCTGTGATTTGACGTTTCTTCATGATCCGGGTTTAACGGGCTATGGGAACGCGAACTTTATCACCAGTTTGGCACTCTACAAACTGCAGCGACCAAATAATGATATTTGCTCGCACCATCGAGTGTTCATGCGGGTCGTTGAACAGACTCACGGATAGGCGTGACAGGGGGATATGCAGCCGGAACAAATACTGGTATAAAAGACTTTTCATGAAAAACGTCGACAAAGGAATATCGTTGCAGTCAGGTCAAAAAGTAGATGGCGGGTTATGGGCGCTGGTACCGGTCAAGCGTTTGTGTGACAGCAAGCAGCGTCTGAAAGCCTGTCTTGGTGAAGACCGCGGGGGTCTTGCCATCGCAATGCTGACGGATGTTTTAAATGCGCTGAGGGACAGTCGGGAGATTGCACACGTTGCCCTTGTCACCGCTGATCCCCTGGTGGAGGAATTGGCCGCTGGGCTGGGTGTATCCGTTGTACCGGAAATTGAGCTACAGGGCATGAACGCGGCCATTTTAAGGGGCATTGATTTTATTCGGCAGTCCGGCGCTGAGCAACTTGCAATCGTACCGGCCGATGTTCCGCTCCTGACGGGAGCAGAAATTGATCGTCTGGTGCTGGAATTCCAGGCACAGTGCCATTCAGCAGGGGCGACCGTTATAGGGATAGGGCCGTCACAGGACCGTGGCGGGACCAATCTGTTGTGCTTTGACAAGGGTCTTGTGTTTCCCCTCAGTTATGGGCCGGACAGCTACCGATTGCACAGAGAAAATGCGCACAGCGGTGGTTGCCGGGTGATCACACTGGGTTCTGCTGCCCTTGCACTGGATATCGATGAAGAGAAAGACCTGGATCAGTTTATTGCCACCAGTCTTGCACAGACCGGATACCGGTCAACGGCAACCTGGCGGTTCCTGCAGGAAAATCATTACGACCTTGTATTACGTGGTCAGGACAAGTATATGGAAATGAAGCGTCAACTCCCCCCCGGGGATAACCATGATCAACCCTGCATGGCAGAACTGAAAAACCTGACAGAACAGCTCGACCTGGCGGAACTTTGCAAACTGGCCTGCGACATCCGCGACCGTGGCCATCGCGAAATCGTGACTTATTCGAAGAAAGTCTTTATCCCGCTGACTCGATTGTGCCGTGATTTTTGCCACTACTGCACGTTTGCCACGAGTCCAAAGCATCTGCCCGACGCGTACATGACGGCTGATGAAGCCGTCGCGCTCGCGCGGCAGGGTGCTGAGATGGGATGCAAAGAAGCCTTATTTACCCTGGGTGAGAAACCTGAATTGCGTCATGACGCCGCCTGCCAGGCGCTGGCCGGCATGGGTTTTACAACAACACTTGAATATGTTGCCCATGTTGCGGAACGGGTTTTGAAGGAGACCGGCTTGCTGCCGCACATCAATGCAGGTTGCATGACCGCTGCGGAAATTGGCGAGCTCAGGCGGGTTTCGGCATCCATGGGCATCATGCTGGAAAGCGTCTCTGAACGATTGTGTGAAAAGGGCCAGGTACATTTTGGTTCCCCCGACAAGCAGCCAGCGGCCAGGTTGCAGACCATTGCAGATGCTGGCAGGCAAAAAGTGCCGTTCACAACCGGTATCCTGATTGGTATCGGTGAATCCCGGCAGGAAAGGCTAGACTCATTACTGGCCATCAGGCAACTACATCTCAAGTACGGTCATGTCCAGGAAGTGATCATACAGAATTTTGTACCCAAGGCCGACACCAAGATGGCGAAGACCGCGGCACCGACTGTGGAAGACCTGGCCTGGACCATCGCCATGGCGCGAATTATTTTTGGCCCCGAAATGAGCATCCAGGCACCCCCTAACCTGAGTCCGGGGAAACTGAGTCTTCTGGTGGACGCAGGCATCAATGACTGGGGTGGTGTGTCGCCGCTGACGCCCGACCACGTCAACCCGGAATCACCCTGGCCACAGCTTGCGACCCTCGAAAATGAAACAGCTGCCGCCGGCAAGTTATTACAGGAGAGGCTGACGGTATACCCGTCGTATAACGTACACGCGGAAGACTGGCTGGATAAACAGTTGCTCGGACCGGTACTCAGGCTCTGCGATGGTGCCGGTCTGGCGCGCGAGGATGAATGGCTCACCGGTCAGTCGGTTGACATTCCGGCCGGATTCCCCGCAATCACTTCATTTGCCAAACCGATCCACGGGGCAGTACCGGTCACTGCCAGGACCCGCACTATCCTGGATGAAGCATTGGCAGACCAGCACGCCCTGAGCATTGATCAGATCAGTCATTTGTTCAATGCACGGGGGTCTGATGTTATCGCCGTGTGCGAGGCTGCTGATCAGTTGCGGGCGTCTGTATCCGGCGATACCGTCAGTTACATCGTTAACCGGAATATCAATTACACGAATATCTGCTCGTTTCGCTGCACATTCTGTGCATTTTCCAAGGGCAGAAAAAACACGCCGGCGAGTGATGCACCCTATCTGAAAAGTGCAATGGAGGTTGGTCAACTCGCGGCGGAGGCCTGGCAGCGTGGGGCAACGGAAGTCTGCCTGCAGGGGGGGATACACCCGGCGTTTACGGGTCAGACTTACATCGACATTTGCGCTGCGGTCAAGACCATGGCACCTGACATGCACATCCATGCGTTTTCACCATTGGAAGTTACCCACGGTGCTGAATCGCTGGGCATTCCGGTCAGCGAATTTTTGGCTGAGCTCAGGAAAGTGGGTCTTAAAACCCTTCCGGGTACCGCCGCTGAGATCCTCAGTGATGATGTGCGGGCTAAAATCTGTCCTGACAAGCTCACCACCGAGCAATGGCTGGATGTCATTGGCAGCGCTCATGAACTGGGGTTGGGAACCACTGCAACCATCATGTTTGGTCACGTGGAACGGTACCAACACTGGGCAGTTCACCTGCTACATGTTCTTGAGTTACAGAAACGATTCGGTGGTTTCACCGAATTTGTACCCTTGCCATTTGTGGCTGACGGGGCACCCATTTACCGGCGCGGACAGTCACGCCGTGGACCAACCTTGCGCGAGGCTGTTTTGATGCATGCAATAGCCAGGCTGGTGTTGTCACCGTACATCAGAAATATTCAGACTTCGTGGGTGAAGATGGGTCTGCAAGGCGCGGCTTTGTGCCTTAACGCGGGCGCCAACGATTTGGGTGGAACCCTGATGAATGAAAGCATTACACGCGCCGCTGGTGCAACGCATGGTCAGGAAATGACGGCCGCGACCCTCGAAGGTGTTATCAGGTCCTGCCAGCGTCTGCCGATGCAACGCAGCACGCTTTACACGGCTGTTGAATCTGGTGACCTTAGCAACGTACCGGAAGAACTGAAAATCATTGGTAATATGTACACGGATTTATACGGAAACCCGTTTCGAGAACAAATGTAACGTATATATTATCAATAATATAGAGATTAATATCTCACTGGATCGTCAGCGCATTGTCCAACAGCAGTTCGGCGCCATTCATGAAGCGCGATTCGTCGCTGGCCAGGTAAAGGACCAGGTTGGCAACGTCTTCAGCTCGCCCGACACCGACCGGGTCGGCGGGGTTGTGCTTGTCCGGGTCCGGTGGATCCAGACCCAGCTCCGCAAACGTATTTTGAACCATGGGTGTGTCTATCGCACCCGGGTGGACTGAATTGCAACGAATGTTGTAACCGTTTGCCTGGCAGTGCACAGCGATGGATTTGGTCATGCTCCTGACGGCGCCTTTGGCTGCGGAATAGGCAAAATACACCGGGTAGCCAAGGTGGGAAGCCGTCGATGACATGTTGATGATTGATCCGCCTCCGCGTTGTTTCATCGCTGAAATAGCCGCCCTGCAGCCCAGAAACACACCTTCGCTCATCACCGAGCTGGCGCGGCGGAATTGTTCCAGTGTCGTACTTTCGGGTGTGGCCATAAAGGCGATACCGGCATTGTTGACGAGTACGTCCAAACCACCAAATTCGTCCACTACGCTGGTCATGATCTCATCCCAGCGACTTTCATCTGCAACATTCTGGTGAAAAAAGCGGGTCGTCTGACCGGTTTTTTCATGGATCTCTTGCGCCAGCGCTTGTCCGTCATCATTAACATCGGTGAGTATGACTGTGGCACCTTCTTCAGCCATTTTCCATGCATCGGCTTTTCCGAGGCCGGACGCTGCACCGGTGATCATGACGACTTTTCCAGACACGCGGGACATGTGGTTCTCCTTGTTCGGGGATTAATTGAGGCTATCCTAACAATCGGTGATGCTTGTTACAAACAGTCATGACTTTTTTTTCTACGGTACGCTAAAATAACGAATCCGGCATAGGCAGTACACATGATTGATAAGACCAATACCATCAATGGTTACCCTGACGGCCCAGGTGAAATAGGTTGGCAGGCGCGGAAAAGTGCAGCAACACGTGGGCTGATAATCAAAGCGGCGATTCATTGTATCGTTGAGTTGGGTTATCCCAAGACAACGATGATGAAAATCTCAGAAAAGGCGGGCTTGTCCAGGGGTGCAACCTTGCATCACTTCCCATCAAAAATGGATATCATCCGCGCTGCAGTGGAGTACCTTTACGAGAGGCGTATCCAGGCGTTTCGTCGTTCCATCAGGGAAATCCCGAGTGATGCTGATATGGCGCGTCTGGCAGTACAGGCGTATTCGGCCCAACTGGATCACCCGATCTACGTTGCACTTTTTGAATTGTCTGTCGCTGCCCGCACCAATAATGAACTCAAGGAAATTTTATACCCGGTCCAGAAGGCGTTTGACCACGAGTGGTATGAAACAGCATGGGCATTGTTTACTGATTGGCATACAGACCGCGAGGCTTTCGATCTTGCCCTTACACTCAGCCAGCAACTCATGGAGGGTATGACGGTGAGCCACTTTACACACGCCCACCAGATCGATAACCAGCAGTTACTGGATTACCTGGAAGAAAAAGTCAGGGAATTAAAACCTGCTACCAGCGAGGGAACTACTGCCAAAAGATAAGAGCCTGGCTCACTGCCGGATAAATTTGAAGACGAAGCGGTCGGTCTTTCTGCGTATCGATGAGTCGAATACGGGCAGCGTGTGATCATCATCGGGGTTGCGCAGGAAATCAGCCTCTTCCTGTAATTGGAAACATGAATCTGCAAAGCTGTCCCTGACCACCTGCGGGTCAACCCGGTGCAGCTTACTGGCGACTACTGCAGGGTTGCTGCCGGGGTTGGCAACGTGATCGATTAACCCCAGCACCGCACCGGGTTTCATAGCTGTACAGAGTTTTTTCACCAATCGATCTTCATCGATGGATTGCCAACCGTTTTCCGGGTCGGCGAACAGGAAGTCGTGCCAGGTCAATACCAGCAGGGCGGCATCCAGAGAACGATCGTCCAGTTCAAGGTCATCAGCCTCGGCAATGATGGTTTCAGTTTGTGCAAGACGGCCATCCGCATAGCGTTTCCGGTAGCTTTCCTTGTCCGCAAATTGCATGTAGGCCTGGTTGGTATGGGCGATCACCTTGCCTTTTTCAGCAACCAGGGTGTTAAGTATCTCGGTGTAATAGCCACCGCCCGAGAACAGGTCAAGCACGGTCATGCCTGGCTGGATATTCAGGAAAGTAAGCACTTTGGCTGGTTTACGCAAAGCGTCTAATTCGAGCTCCTGTGAAGGTCGTTGAGGGTTAGCCACCGCTGCTGTAACGGCTGCGCTAATGGTACTCCCACCGGTGTCATTGCAAGGTGACAACATGAACAGGCTGAACAATATGGCTGAACAAGACATTGTGATTCCTTATCTTAGGTCTGCCGGGATTGCCGGCATTATATTGGCTGCTTGCCGACCACGGAAGAACGATTACGATAAAGGGTTGTTCGTATGCGGTGAATAGCTGGATGGACAAGAAAGTTTATGTAAAAAACAGGTAGCTGATCACGCTGATGACCACGGCGCCCGTCAGGTTCAGGACCAGGCCTTCCCTTGCCATAGCCTTGATCGTCAGCATGCCACTGCCGTAAATGACCGCGTTTGGAGCCGTTGCGACCGGCAGCATGAAGGCGCAACTGGCGCTCAGTGCTGCAGGTATCATCAGCAGGAACGGGTCAAGCCGCATACTGACGGATACGGCTGCCAGCAATGGCATTAACAAGCTGGCGGTCGCTGTATTGCTGGTCACCTCGGTCACAAAAGTCACTACCAGGCAGATCAGCAGGATCATCAACCACACCGGCATTTTTGCGAGGGCTCCAAGCTGACTGGCGATATGCCCGGCCAGACCGCTGTGCATGAATGCGCCGGCAATTGCAATACCGCCACCAAACAAAATCAACACCCCCCACGGTATTTTCCTGGCTGTTTCCCAACGTAACAAGCGATCACCCTTATCATTGCCGCAGGGTGTCAGCGCCATGACGATCACGGCAAGCAAGGCAACCGAGGCGTCGTTTGCACCCGGCAGACCGAACAGCCCGCTCCAGCCACCAAACGGCGCCTGGCGGGTAATCCACGCGAGGGCAGTGAGTGTGAAAAGGCCCAACACACGCTTTTCGGCAGCCACCCAATGACCGACCGGGGGTAACTCAATTTTTGCCGACAAACGCACACCACGGGTCAGCCACAAGCCGGTGAGTGGAACCATGATCAAGACCACTGGCAAGCCCCAACTCATCCATTGTGGAAAGCTGGGTGTCTGACCGAACTGGTCTGCATAAACCTGCATGAATATCAGATTGGGCGGGGTTCCAATGGGTGTACCAAGCCCACCGATGCTGGCGGCATAGGCAACACCCAACAGCAGTGGTATGGCCAGTTGACGTTCGGCACGCTCCAGTACGGCGAGTGCCACGGGCAGCAGCATCAACGTGGTGGCAGTATTGGATATCCACATGCTGAGTACCGCAGAGGCCGTCATAAAGCCAAGCACCAGGCCACGGGCACTGCCACCACCGAACAGGTTGACCATGTAAAGGGCAACACGCCGGTGGGCACCGCAGTCCGCCATGGCGGTGGATATCATAAAACCGCCCAACAATAGCAGGATCAATGGGCTACCATAGGCCTGTGCGACCTGGACGGGTGTCAATATGCCCAGCAACGGGAACAGGGCCAGCGGAATCAGCGATGTAAACGGGATTGGTATGGGCTCAAATATCCACCAGACTGCGCATACAAAGGTGATCGCCGCGGTCGCAGCAGCAGCGAACTCCCAGCCCTTTAGAGCCAGTGCAAAATAAAGGGCTAGTGCCAACGCCGGTCCAAGCGGTATCAGCCAGCGGTTCACAATCGATACACCATGCCTGATTATATAATGGTCTGCCCTTTGGGGTTTGTCTTTATCAATGCTATCCTGCTTGAAATTACGGGTTTGACCCTAGGAGCCTGTTAACACATACCAGGCCCTAACGTAACAAACCACTGCAGGATCGGGGTACGACATGCGGATTTTACTGGTTGAAGATGATCTTTCTCTGGCTGACGGGCTGGTCACCGCGCTTAGACGCGAGGGCTTCACAACCGACCACGTCACAAGCGGTAAGGCTGCACTGATGGCAACCAGGACGGACCCACCGGAAATGGTCATCCTGGACCTGGGGTTACCCGATATGGACGGGTTGGCGGTACTCAAACGACTCCAGCAGGCCAAGGTTCCATTGCCCGTGCTGGTATTGACGGCGCGTGATACCACCGCGGACAAGGTCAGCGGGTTGAACCGTGGTGCTGATGATTATCTTGCCAAACCTTTCGAGATGACTGAATTGCTGGCACGGCTCAGAGCTCTCGAACGCCGTACGGCCCTTATACAAACCATCGAAATCACGATTGGCCCCGTGGTCATGGACACGCTGACGTTTGAAGTCAGGGTCAACGGCGACCTGGTCGAGCTGACACGCAGGGAGTTCATGCTGCTCAAGGCCCTGATGGAGAGGCCAGGACACATCCTTTCACGTGACCAGTTGGAATCCCGTTTGTATGGGAGGGGTGAGGAACTGGCCAGCAATTCCATCGAGGTCCACGTCCACAACCTGCGCAGGAAAATTACGACTGGATTTATCAAGACCATTCGTGGCATTGGTTACACCGTGCGCGAATCGTGAAATCGATCCGCTTTTTCCTTGTTTCCATGTTGTTGGCCAGCATGACGTTGGTGGTTTTCGTAGCTGCATTGCGTGGTTACCGCGATAGTATGGCGCGGATACAGGCCCTCATGGATAATGAGCTCGCTGAGCGTGCACATCTGCTGGGTACGAGTGTGCCCGGCCCGCTGCAAAACGAATGGGTCGCCGGTGTGGACGAGCAGTACGCGTTCCAGGTTTTTAATGCAGCTCAATTATTGTGGCGCTCGGACAATGCACCCACTACACCGATCACAACGGTCTTCGGTTTTCAGGATATTAACTTTAGCCAGCACCGCTGGCGCAGCTATGCGGTGCGTAATGATGCCGGACTGCTTGTCATTGCCGCCCAGCGTATTGATATCCGCAATTCACTGGCAGAGGATATTATCGTTGAATCGGTCATGCCGGTTGTGATCGCCCTGCCGTTGATGGGCATGCTGATCTGGTTGGTCGTTGGTTATGGTTTATCACCCCTGCGTAATCTTGCAGAACACTTGCGCGAGCGGCAGTCTGATGATCTGCGGACCATACCAACCGGTCAACAACCGGTTGAATTGCTGCAGGTTGTGAACTCCACCAATGGTCTGTTACAGCGACTGGAAGCATCTTTTGATCGGGAGCGCCGCTTTGCGTCTGACGCGGCCCACGAGTTGCGTACACCCATTGCTTCCCTAAAGGTGCATTTGCATAACATTGCCCATGTACTGCCTGAGGACGAGCCCGAGTTGGTGAACCTGGTGAGCGCAACGAACCGTATGGGCAACCTGGTTGAACAGATTTTGGCCCTGTATCGAACATCGCCGGATCACTATATGGCGGATTTTACACGTCTCGACCTGCATTGGCTGGTAAAGAATTTGATCAGCAGTTTGTATCCACAATTCCTTCACTCCGATATCAACCTGGAACTCAAGGGCAGTATGGCATTTATGTCAGGTGATAAGATGGCATTGGAAACCATGCTCAAAAACCTGCTGGACAACGCCTGCAAGTACACACCGGCGGGCGGCGAGGTCAGGGTGAGTGTGAGCCGCAAACCGGATGGTGGTGTGGAGTTGCGGGTTGAGGACTCGGGTCCGGGGGTGCCGGAGCACCAGTACCAGCGTATCTTTGAACGATTCTACCGCCTTGGGGGTGATTACCACCGTTCGGGCGTGATCGGTTGTGGCCTGGGTCTTTCAATCGTACAGCACATTGCCGATTTGCATAGTGCATCGATTAAACCCGGTCCGTCCTGTTTTGAAACGGGTCTGGCTGTTACAGTACATTTCCCGGACCTCGATAAAGACAAGAGCGACTCTGCGTGACGAATCCTTTGTTGACAAAATTAAAGTTCCTGCTGCTTAGGCTAATGCCGGTCATCGCCTGGGCATTGGCCGCAACACCGGCGACAGCTGCCAAGCCGGAAGTTTTTGTCACACTCCACAATAATTTGTTTGATCCTGTTGAAGTCATTATCCCGGCCAACACCAAGGTAAAGTTGGTGGTCATTAACCAGGATCCGACATCGGAAGAATTTGAGAGCTATGAACTGAACCGTGAAAAAGTCATCATGGGTAACAGCAAGGCCGTGATATTTATTGGCCCTGTACCACCTGGGGAGTACCCCTTCTTTGGTGAATTTCATCCCAACTCGGCGATCGGCAAGATCGTCGCGAGGTAATGCCCCGTGCTCCCGACATCCGTCATCATCATTTTGCGGGAGGCCCTTGAAGCCTCCTTGCTGATCAGCATACTTGCCGTCGTCTCAGGCATGCTGGGCTTCACGCGGCGCTGGGTCTTCGTGGGGCTTGGTTTTGGTCTATTGGGTGCCATCGTGTTCAGCATGGGTATCGGCAGCATTTCGAACTGGTTTGATGGCGTTGGCCAGGAAGTCGTGAGCGCTACTTTACAGGGATTGATATACATGCTGTTTGTGAGCGTCGCAGTGCTGGTGCTGCAACACACCCGTTATCCGGGCAACCTGAATCGGTCGGCGCCGTTCATCATGGGATTGGCGGTTGCGTTGGCGGTCACCCGCGAGGGTTTTGAAGCACTGGTTTATATCTACGGTTTTGCCAGTGTCGTGCCCCAATTTTTGACGGTCATCCTGGGTACGGTGATTGGCACCGGGATCGGAATCAGTGTTGGGGTCTTGTTGTACTATTTTCTTCGCCACCCGGCCGTCCAGCACTCGCCAACGATTGCAATCGGTCTGCTGGCCCTGTTTGGTGCGGGATTGATGTCACAGGCAACCCAGTTACTGATACAGGCAGACTGGTTGCCATCACAGCTGCCATTATGGGACACGTCTGGCTGGCTGCCGGAAGGCTCGATCGCAGGTCAGCTTCTCTATGTCCTGATCGGTTACGAGGCAACACCAACGGTCATATATGTTGCGGTTTACCTGACGGCCCTGACCATTTTGCTGGCCATGGCAGTGCTCATTGGCCGCTCAGGCTCTTTTGCAGTGAAACGGGCGGACGCATGATGCGTACTTTCACGGAATTATTCGGTCTGGCAATATTCGCAGCGCTGGCACTTGGCCGGATTACGCCTGCTGTTGCTGATCAAATCGTCGTTGATAAGATTTATCATCCTTATGTGCAACCACTGGAGCAGGAACTGGAATTTCGCACGGCCGTGGAAAACAACAACGGCGTGACACCTGGAAGCCGGGATATTTTCCGTCTGGGCTATGGGCAATCGTTCAACGACCGCTGGTTTGGAGAGTTTTATGTCATCGGGGACAACAATGATGCCCGTGGCTTTGATATCCGGGCCTTCGAGCTTGAGGCGCTCTGGCAACTGACCCAACAGGGAGAATATGCTGCTGACTGGGGTCTGTTGTTCGAATTTGACAAGGCTTATGACAAGGAGGTTACTGAATTTTCAACCGCCTTGCTGGTTGAACGTGAATGGGGCCGTTGGTCCACGACCGGCAATCTTTACGGGACTTACGAGTTTGGTGCTGATACCCATTCTAATTTCAAATCCAAGCTGAATTTGCAGGCGCGATACCGTTATTCAGCTTATTTTGAACCTGCGATTGAGTTTTACAAGGGCGAGAATATAACGGGTATAGGCCCGGTTGCACTGGGACGCCATGCGCTTGGTAATGGTCGCAACATGAGTTGGGAAGCCGGTTTGATATTCGGGCTGAATCATGCCACTGCTGACAGAACCGTAAGGGTGCTTTTCGAGTACGAATTTTAGCCCGCATATAGCAGGGTAGGCTTGACCTGACTGGCTTGCTCAGGTGCGCCTGGGCTTTAGCTTCCCTCAGACCATAGCGGTGTTATGATCTTCGGTCCAGCCCAGCGCCCAGTCACCTCTGTGAGGCGCCATCATCCGGAACACTGGTGAAATCTCCGGGTCAGTTAAAATCACCGCTTGCATTCATTGCCGCAAGGTCGTACATTCGCCTTTCTGTAATGACGGATCGCGAATAGTGATTCCAAAATTACCATGATGGCAATTAATCAACAATTTGTTAAAGGCATTATCCGCCGGCTACGACGTACAGGAATTCGCTGAACGGGCCGGGCTGCCTTGTGATTTTAGATAAAGAATCCCATGAATACATAAAAACCCGGTCAACAACCGGGTTTTTTTATGTCGGCAGGTCAATTTTATCTGATGTGTAATACGGAGCATTTTAATGAAACATTTTTTATCCACCAACGACTGGTCGCGCCAGGAACTGGAAGCGTTGTTGCAACTGGCGGGCGATCTAAAGCGAAACCCCTTGAATTCCAGCCTCAGGGGACGTTCGGTGGCGCTGCTATTTCTCAATCCGTCCATGCGTACCCGCACATCTTTTGAGTTGGGCACGCAACAACTCGGTGGTATTGCCATTGTTCTGCAGCCGGGCAAAGATGCCTGGGGACTTGAGTTTGAACAGGGTGTTGTGATGGATGGCGATGCCGAGGAGCATATCGCCGAAGCTGCCGGTGTTTTGTCCCGTTATTGTGATCTGATTGCCCTGCGGGCTTTCCCGTCATTCATCGACTGGTCAAAAGACCGCGAGGACCGCTTGATCAATGCACTGGCACAGTATGCATCCGTACCGGTCATCAACATGGAAACCATCGTCCACCCCTGCCAGGAATTGGCCATGATGCTGACCTTGAAGGAGAAGCTTGGTGTGGTTGCAAAACGCAAGATGCTGTTGACCTGGACCTGGCACCCCAGGCCGCTCAATACAGCTGTGGCTAATTCGGCACTACTGATGGGGACAAAATTCGGTATGGATGTCACCTTTTTGTGTCCGCAGGAGGAGTACCTGCTCGATTCCCGTTTTATGGGTATCGCGAAGGCCAATGCAGAACTCAGTGGCGGTTCCTTGCAAGTCAGTCATGATATCGAATCAGCCTATGCGGGGGCGGAATTCGTGTATGCAAAAAGCTGGGGTGCGTTGCCTTACTACGGCAGACCGGCGGAAGAATTTAAATTGCGTAAAAAGCACCGCCACTTCATCGTCGATGAAGAAAAAATGGCGCTCACCAACCAAGCTTTGTTTAGTCATTGCCTGCCGTTAAGGCGTAATGTCAAAGCCACCGATACGGTGATGGATGCGCCTTACTGTGTGGCGCTGGATGAAGCAGAGAATCGCCTGCATGTGCAAAAGGCCTTGATGATGAAACTGCTTGGAGCAGAACAATGATGACACCCAAAAAAACATCACCGGCAAAGACGACAGCGGTAACCCCCCCCGTCGTACTGGCATTTTCCGGTGGTCTTGACACCAGCTATTGCGTGCTCGAACTGAACCGCCAGGGTTTTGATGTGCATACTGTATTTGTGGACACAGGCGGTCTCAAACCCACCGAGGTGCAATGGATCGAGGAACGTGCGTTGTCACTGGGTGCCTGCCAGCATCACCAGCTCGATGCCAGCGGTTTGATTTGGAATGAATTCGTTGTTCCCCTGGTATGGAGCCAGGCCAGGGTCCTGGGCGAGTACCCGATGCTGTGTTCCGACCGTTACCTGATTGTGCGTTTGTGCCTTGAGTTGTGCGACTCGCTCGGCAGCAGGCATTTTGCCCACGGCTGTACCGGTATGGGAAATGATCAGTTGCGCTTTGACCAGACCGTGCGCAGTCTGGGTCATTATGAAATACACGCTCCGGTCAGGGATCTGCAGAAGCAGGCCGGTAATATCCGTGAGATCGAGATGGGTCTTCTGCGCGACGCCGGGGTCAGTGTGCCTGACAAGACCGGTCGTTATTCAATCAATGAAAATCTGCTGGGTGTAACCATATCAGGTAGCGAGATCGACCGCTTTGAGCCACCGGGTGAAGCCACCTGGCAGTTAACACGCCCGCGGGCGGAATGGCCGCAACAACCGTTTCGGGCAATCATCCGCTTCGAGGCAGGGCAGGCCGTGGCGCTCGACGGCAAGGCCATGCCCGGACCACAAATTTTGCAGACTCTGAATCAGGCGTTCGGACGCTATGGTGTGGGCCGGCACATCTATACCGGTGATGTCAGCATCGGTCTTAAAGGCAGGATCGTTTTTGAGTGTCCCGGTATCGATGCCCTGCTCACGGCCCACAAGGCACTGGAAGACGCGGTCAACACCCGTTGGCAAAACCAGTTTCGGCAACAGATTGCACAACGCTGGGCAGAGCTGGTTTATACCGGCTTCTTCTACGAGCCACACAAACAGGATTTGGAAGCCTACCTTGCCAGTTCGCAGTCTTGTGTCACCGGTAGTGTAACCCTGGAAACCACAGGCGGATCAATGCACGCCGTGGCGGTTGATTCTGAATTCATTATCCAGGATCCGGATGCCGTTTATGCACAGTTTTGCAACTGGTCGCCGACCGAGGCGGAAGGTTTTATCAAGCTGCTGGGTCAAAGCTCAACGACCGCTATGCGTGTACGGAAATCGGTGAAATGAACATCGAGGGTGTGTTGCAGCACCTTGAAAAACTGGTGGCGTTCGATACACAGAATCCACCACGTGAACTGACCGCCGCGTCACCGCTGTTCGACTGGTTGCGCAATGTCCTGGGCACACAATTCGCGGTTGATATCAGCGACCACGGTCTCGGACGTGTCAGCATGCTGGCCATGCGTGGTCAACCGTCTTTGTTATTCAACGTGCACCTCGATACCGTACCGGTGACCCGTGGTTCGCGGTATCCGGCGCTCGAATTACGCTGCGAAGATGACCGTGTTTATGGCCGTGGCGTCTGTGACATCAAGGGTGCCGCTGCCTGCCTGCTGGAGGTTGCCGCAAATACTTCAGAACCGATGGCTATGCTTTTTACCAGTGATGAAGAAGGTGCCAGCGGTTGTTGTGTCAATGAATTTATTTCATCAGGCAAGGGCAATCTCTTCGAACAGGCGGTGGTAGCAGAACCGACCGATTGCTGTGCCATTGTAAGCCACCGGGGCTATCTCTCGGTAAAAGGCGAGTTTTCCGGTGTGGCCGGCCATTCTTCGGAGGCACGTGCGCTGGCTGATAACGCACTGCATAAAATGTCCACCTGGGTCGCTGCTGCTGTTGAATACGCGGCCCGCCTGGAAGCGCAGGGTCAGGGCAGTTGTTTCAATGTCGGGATTATGCATGGTGGAGTCAAATCAAACGTTATCGCCGATAGCGCCAAACTGCACTGGAGCGCGCGTCTGTCGCCCGGTGAAAGCAATGATGACTACCTGGCCATGATACTGGCTCTCAAGCAGGGCGACGCTGCCAAGTGGTATGTACCGTTCTCCGGTCCGCCATTACCCACCGGCAACGCGGACACCTCGCATTCATGGCAGTTCGTGCAATCGCATGGCCTTGAGACCGGCGCGGCCGTCGATTTCTGGACAGAGGCCGCCTTGTTTGCACGTTCCGGTCTGCCCGCCATCGTTCTGGGCCCGGGCAATATTGCGCAGGCGCACGCGTGTGATGAATGGGTCAGTACCTGGCAACTTCAGCAGGTACTTGGAATATATACAAAACTGGTAAAAGACCATGACTGACATACGCCAGCTTGTCCATGAATTGCTCGCCCAACTCGGCTCAAGCCGTGAGGCGCGGCAGTATCTGAAGGAATTTTCCGGCACCAATCAGGCCAGGTTTGCGGTGGTCAAGGTCGGTGGCGGTATACTCCGCGATCACCTCAGTGAACTGACTTCGGCGCTGGCTTTTTTACACCGGGTCGGTTTGATCCCGGTGGTCTTGCACGGTGCGGGCCCACAACTGGATAAGGCCTTGTCAGATGCCGGAATTGAGACCGTGCGTCACAACGGCTTACGGGTTACCACCCCGGATGTCATGTCGATAGCGCGGCCATTGATATACACGGAAAACCTGCGTCTGGTCGATGCGCTTGAAGGCCGGGGGGTACGTGCCAGGTCCATCCAGCATGGTGTCTTTGGCTGCAGTGTGCTGGATGCGGAAACGCTGGGTCTGGTGGGTGCAGTCGAAAGGGTTGACCTTGGCGCGGTTGAAAGTGCGGTGCGCCGCGGCGCAATACCGGTATTGACGTGCCTGGGCGAGTCAACAGCAGGCCAGGTGCTCAATATCAATGCGGATATTGCCACGCGTGAACTGGTTTGGGCGCTGCAACCCCACAAGGTTATTTTTCTGTCGCCCACCGGTGGTTTATTGGATCGCCAGGGCCGCATCATATCAGCCGTCAGTCTGAGCAATGACTATGAGGCGCTGATGCGGCAATCCTGGGTACACTCCGGTATGCGTCTGAAATTGCGCCAAATCAATGAAATGCTGCAGCGTCTGCCGGATAACACGTCGGTTTCAATCACCTCTGCGGCGCAGTTGACACGTGAACTGTTCACCTACCGGGGCGCTGGCACACTGGTCAGAAAAGGTGAGGCGATCAACGTCCTGGAAGCCAACGATGGCGTGAGTATAGGCACGGTCAGAAAGCTGGTCGAGGCATCTTTCGAAAGGCAGTTGCGCAAAGACTGGTTTGAGCGACTGTCAAAGCCAGTTGTCTTGTTATCTGAAACCAACAGGGCTGCCGCTGTTATCACCGAGGGTGTCGACGGGATAGCCTACCTGGATAAATTTCTTGTCACGCCCGAGGCCCAGGGCGAGGGTCTGGGTGCAGCCATCTGGCAGGTGGTCAGGGCGCGCTTCCCCGCCTTGTACTGGCGCTCGCGTAATACCAACCCGATCACGCCCTGGTATTTCCAGCAGGCGGACAGCAGTAACCGCAGCGGGCAGTGGGTTGCCTTCACATTGGGTGTTGATGATGACAGGCAACGCGAGCGTTGTATCAGGGATGCACTGGTAAAAGATTCCGGTTGGGTCGCCGAATGAGCACTACAAGAATAGTCAACCTGGTGGGCGGGCGTGGCTATACCGGTTCGGAGTTGTTAAAGCTGCTTGCAGGCCACCCGCTCATGGACCTGGGTGTTGCCAGTTCACGCAGTCTCGCCGGTGAAAAATTGTCCCTGGTTTGCCCGGCCTGGCCCGGTGATGGCAGGACGTTTACCGCATTGCAACCCGCCGAACTATCCGCGTATCCAGCGGATGCCTGGGTGCTGGCCCTTCCAAATGGTCTGGCCACCCAATGGGTCGAGGCCATCGCTAACAGCTTTCCTGACAGCGTGATCCTGGACTTGAGTGCGGACTACCGCTTTGACCCGGAGTGGGCCTATGGTCTTCCTGAGCGTTTCAGGGACCAGATCCGGACTGCCAAACGGATCGCCAACCCGGGTTGTTATGCCACCGGTTCACAACTCGGACTGTTGCCGTTGCTTGACCGGCTGATTTCAACCCCGGTGATTTTTGGTGTATCCGGTTACAGTGGTGCGGGTAAGACACCCTCGCCACGCAATGACCCGGCGGTATTAAAGGACAACCTGATCCCGTACGCCCTGAGCGGGCACATGCACGAAAAAGAGATTTCCCACCAGTTGCACACTGAGGTCAGGTTCATGCCGCACGTGGCTGCCTTTTTTCGTGGTATTTCCCTGACCATTGCTTTTGAATTAAAGCGGGTGTCATCAGTGGCTGAACTACTCGCGCTTTTCCAGCAGGCCTATGCCGGCGAGGCCAGGGTCAGCGTTAGCCTGGATATTCCGCTGGTCAGCGACGTTCGGAACACCTCCGATGTTCATATAGGCGGCTTTACCATTGATATGCGCAACCCCGAGCGTGGCAGCCTGGTGGTGGTGTTGGATAATCTGCTCAAGGGCGCGGCATCCCAGGCGTTGCAAAACCTGAACCTGGCACTGGGGCTGGATGAGTATTCGGGGATAGACACTAAGCTCTGATCTAGTGTACTGCATCGTAATTAATGGCCCGAAGGTAGGTTGTAAACGCCATTGCCGGAATTGGCCAACAGTAACCATGGACTTCAGGTATAAGCGCTTTTATTCTACTCATACTCTGTATCAGATCAGGCATTAATATTATGCAGCGCTTGATGAGATGAAAAAGAGTCCCTTACAATGCTCAGATAAAGTCGCTTACCATTTATATTTAATTCCGGTTCGGGTCTTCTGGTGAACCAACTCCAAGCTCAAGTTTCCATCATCATCCCGGTTTATAACGGCGAGCGCTTCGTGCGTGCGACTCTGGAATCGGTGCTAAAACAAAGCTGGCAGGACCTCGAAATAATCATCGTCAATGACGGCTCTACGGACCGCAGTATGGATATCTGTCGGCAGTTTGACGATCCCCGCGTGTGCTACGTTGAGCAGGCCAACGGAGGATTGGCCAGTGCACGTAATGCTGGCATTGAGCATGCCCGTGGTGAATTTCTTGGCTTTATCGATGCTGACGACATCTGGCATCCCGACAAAGTCTCCAGGCACATGGCGCAGTTCGGCTCGGATCCCAAACTGGGCGTGAGCTATAGCTGGTCCAGCCTGATGGATGAGGAAGGGAAAGACCTCGGGACGCTGCAAAAAGATGGAACGAGCCCAACGATCTTCGCCGATTGCTATACGCGAAATGTCATCGGAAATGGCTCTAACGCCATGCTCCGCAGGGAAGTTTTTGCCGATAGCGCCACTGAATCCTTCGACCCTGATCTGCGCCGCGCTGAGGATTTTGAGCTATGGTCGCGAATCGCCAGTCTCACCCACTGGAAAATAGCCTGCATTCCTGAGGTGCTGGTCAGCTACCGGATTAACATGTCCGGATTGAGTTCCAATACAATACTGCAGCAGCATTACCACCTGCTGGCGATGGCCAAAGTCGCCCAATACGCAGCCCGGGAGGCCGAACAGTACCGTTGCAGCGCGGTTGCGCACCTTTACTGGCACCAGGCGCGTACCCATGCACAGGTCAAGAACACCCGGCCCGGATTACGGGCAGTGCGGCTCGCCATGCACTACGATTGGCGCACCCTCAATGGCAATCACTGCATGATCGGAAGCGCCCTGATGGCTTCGCTGGTTTTACCCCGGCCAGCCTATCTCAGCTTGTTCAACATAAGCAGTCGACTCTGGGGCTGGTGGCAAAGGCTGCAAGTCAGGTTTTCGGGAATAAAGGCAGGCCGCGCTCTCCCCGACCCAATTGGCATTGATACTTTGGCTGCACTGATTCGCCAGCCCGAAAGTTATGCCCGAAAAAGAGCGATGCCAAACCTGTTTTTTCTTTGCCACAAGCATCGCCTGATGTTTCTCGGTGTTTCCAAGAATGCATCGACTTCTCTCAAAAAGATCATGCGTCGAGAGGAACACGGAGAAATCACCTCAGAAGATTTATATCACATCCACAAAATCTGGGGATGGAGTGCAACACCCGGCCGTATTATAGAGCTGGGCGACGCAAAAGCGCTTGAAGCCTATCGTGGCTATACACGCTTTGCCGTTTACCGGGATCCGGTATCCAGGTTTATCGCCGCCTACCACAACAAGGTCCTTTACTCACAACCCGAACACCGGTTTTTCACTAAAAACAGGCTTGAAGGCATGGGCCTGGATCACTTCATTAATGTCACCGAGAGCATCCTTAGGATCGCTAACCCGCTGCATATCGATGAACACCTCCGACCCCAGGCCTGGTATTACCGGGCCGAAGACGTTGACTACATTGTGCCGATTGAAAGGCTTTCAGAATTTTTGCAGACCGAGTTCGGCATCCAGGCGGAACGAGGCCTGAACAGAACACTGTTGCCGCGGATAATACCCAGCGAAAACCAGCTTGAACGAATTCGTAAACTGTACGAATGCGATTACACCATTAGACCTAACTGGCCGGGTAAGGCGGGCTGACCCGTTCAGTTCTAGACTGACCGCCTGTCTGCGGCCTTGTTATCCAGGCCGTTAATGTATTTGCGCAAGGGATCGTCAATCTGCCGCAGTACCCGTTTGACGGCAAACAATTCATTTGCGCCGGTGACTTTGTAGTCGCTCAGCGCAGAGTAGTCGCGCCGGCGCACAGCGTCAACGTCCTCCCGGCTCAGGCCCAGATTGTGATTCCAGTTCATGAAAACGTATGGATCAGCGGTGGGGCGCACACCACACGCCGCCAGGGCCGTTGGGAAGTACACCTCTTCTCTTGGATAATGCGGGTCTCGGAACATAAATGGCAGTTTCCTTCTCACCAGCGAAGGCTTCGACAAGTGTGGCCAGGACACATTGCGTTCGAGGCGGTCCAGTTGCCGGAGCATGCGGCCGAAAATATCTATCCGGTAAAAGCTCCCTTCGAGTTGGCCGTGCAAAGGCGTGATGAGGTTATGCTCTTCGAGAAATCTCTGCAGTGGCCGGTCCCGCAAGCATCCTGGCGCCCAGTTCCAGGCATTGACTGCATTGCTCCTGCCGCCCGCGGCATGGCCGTTCATCCAGGCCTCAACACCGTTGCGCACAAAAAGATCATTGCTGGCGTGAAAGGTCACGTAGTCGCACTCAATCTGGCTCAGTGCATAGCGCACATTAAGCATGTGAATCAGGACCAAAATACCACTACCCCATGCCGTGCTGAGCCGCACCGGATTGATCATCACCCGGTCCGAGATGATGAAATCTTCGGCTTGCACGTCAAAGTCCCTGCTGACATGCAGGACGATCACCGGATCATCCAGGTATCGAAGCAGATTCTGCACTTGATTTACCACCACCTCAACCTGCTCGTGCACAGCCAAACTGACCAGCACTCTCATGTCTTGTCGCTGCTGATGAGTTTGCGGCACAGGTCGAGAAATGCACCATGATGTCGCGCTTCGTGCAAGGGCAGGAGCGATAGGTAAAGGCTCGCGGTGATCCACCGGATGTCGTCCAGTCCGCCCGTACCGAGCAGATCTACCAGCCATTTCTCGTACACGGTCCGCAGTTTGGCGCCACCGGACGGACTGTCCCTCCCCAGGAGAATGGCGTCATAGCCGAGCAACGATTGATAGATCTTGGCAAGGTCGTAGTTTGCATCACCGCGCAGTGTTTCCTGCCCGTTCAGGTGTCCGCGCGGATCAACCAGCACGACTTTGCCGGCAGTGGTCAGCAGCACATTGGTAAATACAGGATCTCCGTGAATGAGCGCTTCGCGTCCGCGGCCGGAGGCCTGGTATTCCTGCGCACGTGCAACCAGCACCCGGTAACATTCCTGAGTACCCGGGATCACCCGGATTCGCTCGAAGCGATCAGCTAATTTCGGTGAGTAGTTGTCATAGATAGAGGCTCCGCACGGGATCGGTGGAATTCCTGCCAGATCCGATGCATGAAAGTCCGAAAGCACCTTAAGCAGCGCCATCAAGTCCTGCTCCGTGAGCAGTTCCTCGACAAGCAGATGACAAAGTGGCACGCCGCGCACCCGGTCCAGTTTCAGCAATGTTGTGGATCCGCTGGTACGGTGAGATATGAGCATGGGAACGTGCGGCGCCAACCTGCGGGGAAGGTTTTTGTACCAACTCAACTCGTGACCGACCTTACGGGCCGGTCCTGATTTCTCAACGGCATCAGTCGAAAACACAATTTTGTGCCAGGGCCGTGCGGGTACCGTTTGCGGCAGATAGTAGCCGGATTCTTGTTCCCCGATTTGAGCCGGCAGGTCCGGAACAGAATCGAAGCCGGCATGTCGCCGTCCCAGCCGGCTCAGAAGCACCTGCTGCCGGCACCAGGACTGTAGTTGTTCGGGTGTGCCCAGACATGTCCAGTGGTGAACCAGCGCGGCTCGCACTTCCTGCCCCTGTTGCAGCAAAACCCGGACGGCGCTTGAAAGGTAATATTCCCCGCCTTGTGGATGACTGTTTTCGAGGGTGGTTAATGCTGCATGCTGCAACAGGGCGGCGCTGGCAAATCCGTACATCCCGATGCAGGCATAGGGTGACAGCCTGTTTTTTTCAGCGATGTCTGTGACGCGCAAATGCTCGTCAACCTCAACGTAGGAATAGATCGGCTCATCGCCTTCGTCATGAACACAGAAAATCACGTTGCCGGGTAACTTGCGGAACGATGCCAGCAGGGAAGGATCGACAAGACCGTCCCCATCAGCCAACAGGACCGGACTGTCCCGTGCGGCGTCAGGGAGTACTTCGAGTCCGTGCAAAACGGTTTCAGAGGCGCCGCGTGTACGCTGCCCGATGCAATGAAATACAATCTGAAGATCGGGAAATGTATGAAGTATCAGATCAGCAAACTGCTCCTGCTCCAGGGAGCGGTGATAGACCAGCACCAGCAAATCCTGCGGGGACAGGCCCAGCGACTCAATGACACGCACAGCCAGCGGCCGACCGAGCACCTGGACCAGCGGTTTGGGGCGCTGATATCCGCAACGGGCAAAGCGCTCGCCTTTGCCAGCGAGAGGCATAATCACACTCAGGGGTTGGGTCATTGACCGATTATGCCCTGATGCGAGCGCTACGAAAACATCAGGCCTGAACGCGGTAAATTCGCTTACGCTCGAAATCCAGCAATATGGCCGCATATCGGGGGACAGTTTACATATCGGGGGACAGTTTACTTATTTCTCCGGCCGCATATCGCATATCGGGGGACAGTTTACTTATTTCTCCCGAGATTCCCGCGACTCGTTCCAGAAAATCAACCAGGTAAACTGTTCCTTGATATGCAATTAAGCAATCCGTCCCCCGATATGAAATAAGTAAACTGTCCCCCGAATACCCCAATACCAATAAGTAAACTGTCCCCCGAATACCCA
>CAZYVH010000037.1:0-26502 GCA_964650905.1 uncultured Wenzhouxiangellaceae bacterium
TATTTTGGCGCGCCCGACAGGATTCGAACCTGTGACCCCTGCCTTCGGAGGGCAGTACTCTATCCAGCTGAGCTACGGGCGCAGTAATTTTGAGTTGCGTAGTTTAGCCGTTTTACCGATACAAGGGAATGTAACATTATTAGGGCATTAAAGTTATAATGGAATCACTTTTTCCAAATTGCGACTCATTATGGAAAATATAAGTCGAGTATTCGAGTTCCCACCCGGGAGTTTTTTTCTTTTTGGCCCCCGCGGTACGGGAAAGTCAACGCTGCTACACAAGCGGCTTGAAGGTGCGTTATACATTGATTTGTTAAACCCCGAACGTCACCGATCGCTACAGGCTCGCCCGGAACGACTACGCGAACTGATGGCAGGCTCACCATCAGTGGATACGATCGTTATCGATGAAATCCAACGCATTCCAGAATTACTCAATGTTATCCATGCTGTGCTGGAAGAGCCAGGCCACCCACGATTCATTATGACCGGTTCCAGCGCCCGAAAACTGCGACGAAGTGGTACCAACTTGCTGGGAGGCCGTGCAGCCAATCGCTCTTTACATCCATTCATGGCTTGTGAATTAAGTGAGTTCGATCTGGGTCAGGCATTGAGACTGGGAATGGTACCGTTGGTACTTGATTCACCCAACCCGGAAGAGACCCTCGAGAGCTATGCCAATCTGTATTTGGAGCAGGAAGTCCTGGCCGAAGGGTTGACTCGCAACATCGGTGCATTCGCCCGTTTTCTGGAGGAAATGAGCTTTTCTCACGGCGCAGTACTGAATGCATCTGCTGTAGCCCGCGAGTGCGCAATTGAACGGCGAACCGTTGTCAATTACATCGATATATTGGAGGACCTGTTATTGGGATTCCGCATTCCGGTATTTACACGCCGTGCCAGGCGCAAGACGATTTCACATCCAAAATTTTACTATTTTGATACGGGTGTTTTCAGATCATTAAGGCCTCGCGGCCCCCTGGATTCCGATGCTGAGATACACGGGGCCGGTCTGGAAGGCCTCGTTGCTCAGCATTTGCGTGCATGGGTTGAATACTCTGGTGGTCGGCAGGAATTGACTTACTGGCACACCCGGGGTGGCAGCGAAGTTGATTTCATCGTCTATGGGGAGATCGGATTTTATGCCATCGAAGTCAAACATTCCCGCCGGGTCAACCCTTCCGATCTCCGTGGACTAAAAGCATTTCAGGAGGATTATCCGGAGGCGGAAACAGCATTGATATACAGGGGCGATGAACGCAGGCGCATTGACAATATCTGGTGCATCCCGGCCCAGGAATTCCTTTCCGGGATCCAACCTGGTCAGCGTATGCAGTTTGACACTTAGGACATAAAAATGCCTGCTAGCCGTTTGGGATATCCAATCAGATTCACGCTTTAATGAGTCGATTAAGACCCTTATTCGGCTCATATATTAGTAGATAATGAGCCAATTAAAGCGTATATTTGGCTCATGAAGTATAACTGGCAGCGAACAGACTGGCCTGAGTTTAAATACGACGTTTCTCAAACTCAGGATATTTTATTCACTTTCGCAGAAAAAACAGGACGTGTCAGTGGCATTCTGAAAAGCCTTCCTGATTCTACTCAGACAGAGGCAATCATAGATCTAATGGTCTCCGAGGCGGTCAAGTCCTCTGAAATTGAAGGCGAATACTTAAGTCGCTCTGATGTCATGTCCTCCATCCGTCGTAACCTGGGGTTGTCTTCAGATAAAGAACAAATAGCAGACCAAAATGCCAAGGGTGCGGCCGACCTGATGGTTGATGTTCGGAATACCTACAGGGAAACCCTAAGCGAAGATAAACTCTTTGAGTGGCACAAAATGATTCTATCCGGTCCCAGGCGAGTGACCGTTGGTGCCTGGCGCACGCATGAAGACCCAATGCAGATAATTTCCGGGCCTGTTGGCAAGTGGAAAGTACATTTCGAGGCCCCTCCTTCTGAAAAAGTACCTGAAGAGATGGCGCGCTTCATAAACTGGTTCAATACAACCACCGCTGGCGAAAAAACGGAGATCAAGAATCCAATTTTACGCTCTGCCATTGCACATCTATATTTCGAAACCATCCATCCATTTGAAGATGGTAATGGCCGAATAGGCCGTGCCATATCTGAGAAGGCACTGTCACAAGGGCTTGGGCGACCTGTTCTCTTGAGTCTTTCCGAAGCTATTGAAGCAGACAGAAAAACTTATTACAGAGCTTTAAAAACAGCACAAAGGTCAAATGAAATTACAGCCTGGATTGTGTATTTCTCAAGCACAGTGCTGGGGGCCCAATCAAGGGCTGAAGAAAGTATCGACTTTATTCTCAAGAAGACAAAGTTTTTTGACCAATTCAAAGAGCAACTCAATAAACGACAGATGAAGGTTATTCGCCGCATGCTTGATGCAGGGCCCAAAGGATTTGAAGGTGGCATGAGCGCCAAAAAATATATCGCAATTACCAGAACATCAAAGGCAACTGCCACGCGCGATTTACACTACTTGTCAGAAATTGGGGTTCTGAAACGAACCGGCGGCGGGCGAAGCATAAGGTACCACGTGTCGTTTCTGGTTCTGTAAAGAAAAACATGTCCGACCTCAAACCAGTAGGCATTCATGTCATTCACTTTTACTCACTTATGCCTGTTTACCGATTGCCGCATGGCGGCCTGCCGGATAGGCGCGCCGACTCATCAGCGCTGCTTCCGGTTAGACAGGGTAATGGCTATAATATTTTTCCCATTGGGGCTTTGGTGCTTTCGGGTGCCGAGGTCACAATTTCCTGAATCAGAGGTGTAGCGTGGAAGAACAATCAGACAAGGTTTTTATGAAAAGTTTCAGTATGGTCGTTGTCGGCCTGGTTTTGGTTGCCCTGATCATTGTTTTCATTTCCAATTCGTTTAACAGCCCCGGTGACGCCACTGACAACCCCAGCCAGGCAAGACTTGCCCGGGAGCGTATCAAGCCAGTGGCCGACGCCTACACGGGCACGGAAGGCCCATCAGTAAAGGGACAGGCGGGAGCGAGCGCAACACCCGCCGCGGCACTTGCTTATGACGGTAGCCTGGACGGCGAAATGCTGTTTACCAAAGTCTGCTCTGCCTGCCATGCGACCGGCGCTGCCGGCGCGCCCAAACCGGGCTCCCCCGAAATGGCCCAGCGGCTGGAAAAGGGCACGGACGCGCTGGTGCAATCGGCCATCAATGGCCTCAACGCGATGCCGCCGAAGGGCGGACGGCCCGATCTGTCGGACGAACAAATCAAGGCCATTATCGAATTCATGTCAAAGTAGGCTGTTTGTTGTTTTACCAGCTATTCAAAACGCCGCTCCTTGCGGCGTTTTTTTGTGCTTTTGTCATGGCCGGGTGCAATGTCGATCAACAAAACCAGGGGACTGCCGGTTTGCAGTGCGGCACTGGTACTGTGCCAATCGCCAGGGTCCAGGGCAATGGACCGATTTCACCGTTAAAGGGCCAGACCGTCACAATTACGGGTATCGTGACCCTGCTACAAAGCGATGGGATATATATTGAGCAGCCCGCCTCGGATCAGGACGATCGCACATCAAACGGCATTTTCGTCCAGACAATGGATAAGCCCGACCATGTTGAACCGGGGGACCGGGTCGTCACCCACGGCACGGTGGCGGAAATTGGCAGGGGGCGCTACGGTCTGACCGCCATCACTGATGCACAGGCTATTAACCGTTGCTCAACGGATCAGCCCCTGCCATTGACCACGACCTCACTACCGCTGGCAGGGTTGCAGCGTGAAGCATTGGAAGGTATGCGCATCCGGGTGACGGGGCCGCTAACGGTCACCGATATCTACCGCTATAACGAGGGGAAATTCACACTCAGTGGCAACGGTCTTGCCTACGTGGCGACCGAAGTTCTGGCGCCCGGCCGGCAATCCTCTCAGGCACTGCAGCAGATTCGTAACCAGACATTGCCCGCACTGCGCCCAGCGGGCAACGATGAAAATGAAATGCTCAGCAGTGGTATGGTTTTCAACGCGGTCAGTGGTGTCATGGCACATGATGGCTACGGCCTGCGAGTCGTTCTCCAGGATTTTTCAGTGCCGCCTTTGACTGCCCCCCGGGTACCACCCAACGCCACCACCAGCGACTTGCGATTCGTGGCTATGAACCTGCACAACTATTTCAACGGTGATGGCAAAGGCGGCGGTTTTCCCACAAGCCGTGGCGCCAGGAATCGCAATGAATTTGCACAGCAGCGCAACCGTGTCGGTGCTGCCGTACAGGAATTGAAACCTGACCTGATTGGGGTCACGGAATTGGAAAACGACGGTTTTGGCAAACACAGTGCGTCTGCAGATTTTATTGAACTGCTCAACGCGGAAACCTCCACAAACTGGGCAGTCAGCCGGCCTGCGGGCGATGATACCGGTGGCGATCAAATCACCGTTGGTATTTTTTACCGTAGCGACCACCTTGAGGCGCTGGGCCCGGCCCGGTCCTTAAAAGGTGAGCTATTTAAACGCAGTCGGCAACCGCTCGCTCAGGTGTTTCGTCAAGGCTCTGACGGTGCAAAAATCCTCATTGTCATCAACCACCTCAAGTCCAAGGGCTCCTGCCCGGATGCTGGCGATAACGCCGACCAGCATGACGGGCAGGGTTGCTGGAACCGGGCCAGGACCGCAGCGGCCGGGGCAATGTCGGTCTGGGCAAAGGCGCTCGCCAAAAAGGCGGGAACAGAGAATATCCTGATCATTGGCGACATGAACGCCTACCGTCGTGAAGACCCGATCGACGCCATACGCAGCGCCGGCTTCACCGAACTAATGGATGACGCCGATCAACAGCCCTACAGCTTTATCTACGGGGGCCAGGCCGGTTCGCTGGACTACGCTTTTAGCTCACGTGCGTTGCAGCCACGGGTAGAAAGAACGTTCATCTGGCATGTGAATGCTGCTTTTCCAGACCATCAAAAATTACCATTGACATGGTTGCGGTTTTCCGATCACGACCCTGTCATTGTGGATTTGAGATTACGCCAGTCGGCAACCGCCGACTGAATTTCAGGAAAGAACTGGCGAAAAGTCGTGGCAAATTCCACAGCCAGGTCCGGCCATATCTCGGCGACCCGGTGCAGCGGATTGGGTCTTGACAGACGCGTGCCGATTCCCGCCAGCGCGTAGAGGGTGACATCCTCTTCACGGTAGGTGGCAAACAGGCCTTGGCGGTCGGCATAGTGCATGAATGATTTCAATCCGTCCGGTAGCATTGCCTCGTTATCGCGTAACAGGTCACGGATTTCGAGGTCGAAACGCTCCAGGGACTGCGGCATGTAACGCCACCAGTTCCGGGCCAGTTCGTGATCGAAAGCGAGGTCGATGATAATACCGGAGTAACGCCGGAATTCACGTGGGAAGCGGTCGCGCAATTTCTTCACGATCGGCGAGTGATCGGTTTTCCGGTCGATATGACGGTGCAGAACGATGCCGTGTCTGATCGCTTGCGGGTAAGCATGGAGCGCCCGCCGGCCACGCACAAAGTCACCGATCATGCCACCCAGCATCAGCTCCGGGCTACCGTTGCTGAGGCATAAATGGGCCAGGAAATTCATCGGTCCAATCTACCACAAAGTCATACGCTTTGAGTTGTATTCCAGGCCGAAAGCTGCGATGTGTTGTATCATACGTTAAGTGCCAGTATCAACGAAGCGGGCCATGGCTGACCACACGGAGTTTCAGCAGGAAAACGTATTTCCCAGCAAACGATCCACGTTTTTTTTACGTGGACCGGCCGGCCGACTTGAATGTATTGCCGATGTTCCCGCGCCGGGCGAGACACGCAAGGCCACCATCGTGATCTGTCACCCCCACCCACAATTTGGCGGCAGCATGCGTAACAAGGTCGTTACCATCATGGCACGCTCCATGCACGAACTTGGCCTTTACACCGTTTGTTTTAATTTTCGCGGTGTGGGTGACAGCGATGGTCAATATGACGAGGGTTATGGTGAGACCGATGATCTGTTTGCAGTAACCGAGTGGGTCAGACGCAGCCGGCCCGATGATGTGTTATGGCTCGGTGGGTTTTCATTCGGGTCTTATATCACCTTGCGCGCCGCACAGAACCTCAAACCCGGTCAGCTGATATCGATCGCCCCCCCGGTCGTACGTTACGGGTTTTCAGAGTTGCAGCCACCGCATTGCCCGTGGCTGGTAATCCAGGGAGACGAAGACGACGTGGTCAATTGTGAGGATGTCAGGCAGTGGGTTGGGCAATCAGACCCACCACCCGAACTGCTTGTAATGGAGCACGCTGGTCACTTCTTCCACCGGCGCCTGATGGACCTGCGCGGTCTGCTCAAGAACAGTGTACGCTCAAACCTGCCTGAAAAAATATCCAACTGATATACCTGCATAGCCGGTCTCTTGGTGCCGTGTCAGACCACACCTGCCATAAAAAGAAAGGACCGGTAAGGGGTCAACCGGTCCTTTCATCAAGGTCCTGCGCAAGGGGAGCACTGAACCTTAATACGAAAATGACATAAGGGGGAATGTCACTTCCGATTCTGTCGACCCTATTCGGGCCTGATTCCTAGTTTCTGAGTTCTTCCTGAGACAATCGATAACCCCTTTAACGGCTTAATCATAACGTAAATTTTATTCAATGAACATAGTCGAGTAAAGTTTTTGATAATATTGTAAACGCATTAATGTCCTATTTTTGTTTGCCACGCCCGGAAGTTGCCTTTAATGAGTCGATGGAAAACGTCGTAATATCTCCCTGGCGGGTACGTACCGGCTGACCCTCTTCAGGGGCAAAAGCAGCCCCGTATATAATCTCAAAAGTGGCAGGATAAACCCCATCATGTTGGAATTTTTCAAAAGCGTCCAACACACGACCAAACTCAGTCCTGGCGGTCAGACCGGCTGCCCGCCCACGGGCCGCATTGTGTGCACCGCTACCCTTGATATCCCGCATCATCGACAAGACATCCGGATACTCCAGCGTCAAGCGCTCGGCATCCATGACCGGTTCGCGAAAACCAGCCTTCATCAACTCATCACCAATGTCGTGCATATCCGGTTGTTCATGTACATGTGGGAAATCATCCACTGCACGCCAGGCCTGTTTGAGTTCATTGAGGGTGTCCGGCCCAAAACAGCTAAAAGCCAACATACTGCCCGGTCGCATAACCCGGCGTAACTCCCGAAACAGTACCGGTAAATCACGACTCCAGGATAAAGCCAGGTTGGAAAACAACAGGTCGATGCTACACCCGGCCAGTGGCAGGGAATGCATATCGGCACATAACTTCAGCAACCCCCTTGGGAACGCACCACCCTTGCCGGTTTTCAACAGCATATCGAATGCCCAGTCCAGCGCGATGATCCCGGCCGGTGGAAACTTTTTGGACAGAGCCTGGCTGAGGCGGCCGGTTGCACAACCAAGGTCCAGCACCGTATCGGGTACACGATGTATGAAATCCACACGTTCCAGCAGACGCGAGCCCACTTCCTGCGCCAGCACCGCGTGTTGATCGTAGTTGGCCGCGGCGCGATTGAAAGATCGCTGCAGGTGGTATTTATCGAGAGGAGTCAGGCTCATGGCGCAGGATCGTGGGCATTTGACCCACACATCCTATAACAAATGCCCGACTCAAATCGGGGCAATTGACCAATTTGAATTCTACTTGCCTTCACCTATAACTGTTTCTCATGAACATTAACCTGCAAATCGCACACACCACCGGCAAACCGGCGGGGGCATGAAAGGTGAAACCTTACTCCAGGTGGTCTGCACCATAATGAGTGGCGCTTTCAGCCAGACGCAAAGTGCTTAGCTCCCGCCGGGCTACCTCAAGCGAACATAACATAGCGGATGGAACACGATGGCAGGCTTTACTGGATGACTTGCTGCCACCGCGCTGCATACTCTGCGGCTGCTCCGTCATTTCCATGTGCCTGTGTGGGTCCTGCGCCAGGGACTTGCCGCAGACCCAGGCGCACTGTCGACGATGCGGCCTGCCACAAACATACGCCGGGGATGAAATCTGTGGTCGCTGTCTGCTCAAGCCACCCCCATTTCACCGCACCATGAGCCCATTACAGTACCTGTTTCCCGTCAATCGTCTGATCCAGGCATTCAAATTCCAACGGCAAATGGCAGTCGGCCGGGTATTGGGCCAACTGCTGTGTGACTGGGTTGAGATACAGGATTACACATTGCCGGATGCCCTGGTTCCGGTACCACTGCACCGCCGGCGATTATACCAACGTGGCTTTAACCAGGCCTTTGAACTGGCGGGTATTGCCACCAGAACCCTTGGCATTCCAATACTGGCTGCTGACCTGCAACGTGGTCGTCACACGCTTGCCCAATCCGGGCTGAACCGCACTCAACGCCGCAAAAATGTGCACGGGGCCTTTCATTGGCAGGGCAGGGGCAAGCCGCCGGGGCACCTTGCACTGATCGATGACGTCATGACTACCGGCACCACCGCCACCGAGTGTGCCAGGCTCCTCAGACACGCCGGAGCCAGACGAGTGGACATATGGGTTGTGGCGCGCGCCATCACCACGTCTCATCAAGGTGTTCCATCGGACAGGATTGCCCAGCGCTCATGATCACACCACTCACCATTGATGAGCAGGTAGCGCGGTGAAAAGCCTTCATAGCGGAAACCGGCCGCGCGTGCGAGCGCAATCGACGCCAGGTTGCGTGGCTGGATATTGGCTTCCAGACGGTGCAGGCCAAGCGCGTCAAATGCATGACGAACAACCTGAACCAGGCCTTCTTTCATGTAACCCTGATCGATGAAAGCCGACACACCATAATAACTCGTATAGGCGCTACACAACGCGTCGAAGGTGATAACGTTGAGGTTGATGACGCCACAAATTGCATCGTCCATTTTCCGCCTGACCAGGAAACCAGCCTCGGTATCACGTTCAAGACGTGACATATAACGCTTCCAGCCGGCCCTGTCCCTGGGTGCTGAAACCCATGGATGATGCAACGCCAGGCTGCTGCGCATGGCGGCGAGAAACGACACTGCGTCACTTGCCTGCGGTGGGCTGATGTAGGTTCTGAATTTCTGCTCTGACATACTTGCAGGGTTTCCTCAGCCAGCTATCGAATAAGCTGCCAGTAAACCGGCGAACAGGATAAGTCCTACCCAGTTATTGTTCAAAAACGCTTTGAAACAGGCCTCGCGTTCACGTGCCCGGACCCACACCTGTTGCAGGATAAACAAACCTGCGGCAACAGCAACGCCGGCCAGCCACGGCCAGGCAAGACGCAGTCTGATACCGAGTAAAACCAGCAGGATCAACATGAGCGCTTTCAATATGCGTAACACCAGGAGATCAAACCGTCCAAAGAAAATGGCAGTGGATTTCAGGCCGATGGAGCGGTCGTCTTCCCGATCTACCATGGCATACAGGGTATCGTAAATAACCGACCAGATGATGTTGATCCCCAAAACGAACCAGGCGATACCCGCCACGTGCCCATTTTCGGCCGCGAAAGCCATCGGTATGCCCCAGCCAAATGCAATTCCAAGCACAACCTGTGGGAAATGTGTCCAGCGTTTGAAAAACGGGTAAGTGGATGCCAGTGCGGCGCCAATAAACGCCAGTCTGATGGTCAGTGCGTTGGTCATCAGCACCAGACCGAAAGCCAGTAGCATGACGATGCAAAAAGTGAGTAAGGCCTGCCGTAAACTCAGCTCGCCGGCAGCCAGTGGCCGGCAACGTGTGCGTTCAACGTGCGGGTCAAAATCCCTGTCGGCGATATCATTCATGATACAACCGGCGGCACGCATCAACACGACACCGGTGCAAAATATCAACACATTTTTGAGCGACGGGTGGCCGTTGCCGGCTATCCACAATGCCCACATGGTAGGCCACAATAACAGCAAAGTACCGATGGGCCGGTCAAAGCGCATCAGACGGTAAAGGGCATTCCATGTTTTATTCATAGTGGCGAATTGTACGACATCGTAACCCCGGGTTCCCTCGATTGTGCGCACAAACGACAAATAAACCATTACAATTTTCATATACATATCAAGAGGCTCGCTACCGACTGATGCATTATGAGGACTAAGTACCATGGAATTGATCGATATCGGCTGTAACCTGACGCATGACTCTTTTGACAAAGACCGTGAGCAGGTGATCCTTTCAGCACGGGCAGCCGGGGTTGGCCATATGGTTGTCACTGGCGCCAGTGCCCAGGGCAGCGAGAAGGCGCTGCAACTGGCCAAGGCCTATCCCGGGGTGCTGTTCGCCACCGCGGGCATACACCCGCACCGTGCCTCGAACTATGATGATGCAAGCGATTCACTGTTGCGCGACCTCCTGCAACACCAGGCGGTCGTCGCTGTCGGCGAAACGGGTCTTGACTATTTTCGTGATTTCTCACCACGCGAGGCTCAACGCTCTGTCTTCGAACGACAGATCCATATCGCGCTTGACACCTCTCTGCCGCTTTTTCTGCACCAGCGTGATGCACATGAAGACTTCGTTGCCATATTGAAACAGTACCGCCCAGGCCTGCATGAAATTGTCGTACATTGTTTTACCGGAACCCGGCCCGAGTTGTATGCATACCTGGACATGGATTGTCACATCGGTATCACCGGCTGGATCTGCGATGAACGACGTGGCGTACACATGAAGGAATTCATGAAGGATATTCCCGCGGATCGTCTGATGATTGAAACAGATGCACCTTACCTGAAACCGCGTAACCTTCGACCCAGGCTGAAGAGCCACCGTAACGAACCCCGTCTGTTGCCATGGGTGCTGGGCACACTGGCCGCCTGCAGGGATGAAAACCCGGACGACCTGGCACGGGCCACGACACGCAACGCAAGGAAGTTCTTCCGTTTGCCCGAGTTAATACACAAATAATCACAGCCGGTGCAATGTGTGGATAACCGGGGCACGCCGACTGCTGGTCAGTCGTATTATCGTAAAGATGTTTCCATTTGACGTACGGCACGTAACCTTTTTGAGCAGGTTGCCATCTGATTTGGTGTGGGTCGATGATTGCCCGCAAATAAATCGTTTACCATTTAACACGATAAGGTGAATATGATGACTACTACACCCGCAACCCCCTCGATTCGAAATGCACTGATAACTGTTGCCGCGGTCATTGCCATAAGCACGCCGTTATTCGCATCCGCCTCGATTGCCAAATACCCTGACAACAATATCAGAGTTAGCTATGACCCTATGGAACTGCTCAGCGCCCGTGGCCAGGAACGTCTTTATGGCAGGTTAAAAAATGCTTCGCGCAAACTCTGTGGAGCATCCAATATCCAGCTCACCGGGTCACTGCGATCATCGGTCAGCAACACGCAGTGCTACAACGAGACGCTGACCTCAGCAGTAGAGCGCCTGGATCATCCGGCGATCACGGCATTACATTCCCACTGAATTAACGCTGTAAAAAAAAGGAGCCATTTGGCTCCTTTTTTTATGTAAGATTTCAACCAAAGTGCTGGGGTCAGCCAATAAACTGTGCAGTCAACAACGCCATGCGCTTGTGCTGCAATCTCAATTCCTGCTCCAGTTCCCGGTAACGTAGCTTCAGAGCACTGTGGTCAATGACATCAACCAGTTTCTGTCTGCTCTGCTGTACACGCTCCATCTGCAACTGTTGCCACTTGGCGATGGTTGCCTTGAATTGCGTGTATTCCACCTCGAACAAGGCGCGCCAACGTGAGTTGTCAGCAGAATTCGCCAACCTTGCCTGGGCACGTTTGAATTGCATATTAAGACGCGCCCGCTGGATCTTGAAGTCCGGCGCGCGTTTGAGATTTTTGGCCAGGCCCAGCCAGGCACAGACGGAAATGAACCACTTGTTGATGTCATACTGCCACCAGCGAATACCATTACGGTAATCATTCTGAAACAGGTGGTGATAATTGTGGTAGCCCTCACCGTAGGTAATGATGGCCAGGAACCAGTTGTCACGCGCGGTATTGGCATCGGTGTAAGGTCGGCTACCCCACATATGACACAGGGAATTGATAAAAAAAGTAACGTGGTGGGACAATACCAGACGCAGAATACCGGCCAGCAGGAAGGTACCCCAGATATCACCCGCCATCCAACCCAGCAGCAGGGGCAGGACCATGTTGGAAAAAATAACCAACGGCCAGTAAACCCTGTGTTGCCAGGCAACCACCGGGTCACGCTCCAGGTCCGGCACGATGCTCCAGTCCAGTTCTCCGCTGGCGTAGTCCCGCAGCATCCAGCCGATGTGTGCAAACCAGAAGCCCCGACCGATTGAATATGGATCTTTGTTGTTGTCGTCCACATCACGGTGGTGGGCGCGGTGACGGATACACCAGATGAGGATGCTGTTCTGCAGGGCCATACCCCCGGCAAACGCGAGGAAGGCACGCATCAGCCAGTGCGCCTCATAGGCCCGGTGTGACCACAATCGGTGGTAACCACTACCAATTCCGATACCGTTTAAGATGAGAAAAATTGCAAAGAAAATCCATGCCCGGTCACTGTAACCGTGGCTCAATCCATACCAGGGTACAACCGTGATCGCCGCCAGAAAGGTCAGGCCAAGTGTCAGGGTGACCGGCCAGTTAAGACCTGGGTGTTCGGTTTTGTAGTCAGTTGTCATTAAGTACCAAGTTCTGTGAAGGTGTATTTATATTTTAGTGTAGCGCAGTCCAGGCCGCGAGTGCTTGAGTTTTCGGCAAATCGAAACATGGCGGCAGTCACAGCGAATTCAACTGCGCATGCCGGTACCACGCTGGAGCAACCACAGACACAGACTGGCCAGTACTGCCATGAACACACCGATAATGGCATACGACCACACGATACCCACATCCGATACCCCCAGGATGCCATAGCGGAAGCCATTGACCATATACAAAATCGGGTTGAACGTGGATACATTCTGCCAGAATTTCGGTAGCAGGCTAATTGAATAGAAAACACCACCCAGGTAGGTCAACGGTGTCAGAATGAATGTCGGCACGATGGCGATATCGTCAAATTTCTGGGCAAAGATAGCATTGACCATACCTGCCATCGCGAACACGATCGAGGTCATCAGCAACACCGAAACCGTGATCAGCGGGTGCAACACTTCGACCCGTGTAAATAGCAGGGAAACCAGCATCACCACCGAGCCGACCATGATGCCACGCGCCAGCGCACCGGTTACATAACCCGCCAGGATGACCCAGCTTGGCAGGGGTGATATCAACAGTTCCTCAATATGACGACCAAATTTGGCGCCGAAAAACGAGGACACCATATTGCCGTAGGAGCTGGTTATGACCGACATCATGATCAGCCCCGGCACGATAAACTGCATATAATCAAAACCACCCATCGACCCGATGCGACGGCCGATCAGGTTGCCAAAAATGATGAAGTACAAGGTCATCGTGATCGCCGGTGGCACCACCGTCTGCCCCCAGATACGTAAAATACGTGCAACTTCCTTACGCACGATGGTCTTGTAGCCGATCCAGTTCAAGTGTGTTCTCACCTGACATCCCCCGTGTCGACAAGACGTAGAAACAGCTCTTCGAGCCGGTTGGCCTTGTTGCGCATGCTCAGAACGTGCAGGCCTTTTGCATCCAGGGCAGCGAACAGCGCATTGATGGATTTTTGTTTTGACACGGACGCTTCCAGCGTATTTTCATCACGCAAATGGATGTCCATACCGTCGATCTGGGGCGGTTCATCCATTGTTTCACGTACATCCAGTACAAAGGTTTCCACATCAAGTGTGCTGAGCAGGGACTTCATGTCCATGTGTTTGATAATTTCACCGTGGTCTATGATAGCGATGTTGCGGCACAGTTCCTCGGCTTCTTCAAGGTAATGGGTCGTCAGGATTACCGTTGTACCACTGGCGTTGATGGCCCGGATGAATCCCCACATCGAACGCCGGATCTCAATATCCACACCTGCGGTCGGCTCGTCCAGAATCAGCAAACGCGGTTCATTGACCATGGCCCGGGCAATCATCAGACGTCGTTTCATACCACCCGACAGTCCACGTGACGGGGTATCGTGCTTGTCCCACAGTTGCAGCTTTGTGAGGTATTTTTCCGCTCGCCTCAGTGCTGTTTTTCGACCGATACCATAATAACCGGCCTGATTGACAACGATTTCCAGCGGTTTTTCAAATTGGTTGAAATTCAGTTCCTGTGGAACAAGCCCAATATACGACATGGCTTCTGAACGTTGTTTTTGCACACTGGCGCCAAAAACCCTGACCTCGCCCGAACTCGCGTTTACCAGCGAACTGACAATACCTATCAGCGTTGATTTACCGGCTCCGTTGGGTCCCAGCAAGGCAAAAAAATCCCCCTGAGCAACATTCAGACTGATACCTTTCAGGGCTTCGGTGCCACCGGTGTAAGTTTTCGCCAACTGCTTAACTTCAAGTGCGTACATTGATCGGCCGGGATGAAATACCAAAGCTGTCATTATACGGGGGTAAATGATTGGCGTGGGGCAGATAATGACATAGGCATGTTCATGGTGATTATACGCGACATGACAATCAGGCTATGGACGCGAACCCGTCATTTCTTTAGGCTGTACCATCGATCAGGCAACCTGTTGAGCATGCATAAATTCCTATCTTATTTTGCGTTGTTGCTGGCAATACCTGCCGTTTGCCAGGCTTTGGGGGATTCGAACCAGATCGACTTCAGCAACTGTACACTTGCGCTCCCCGGCACGAACTACACTGCCACCGCACGTTGTGGCTTTCTTGAGGTTCCGGAAAACCCGGCTGCGCCCGATGGACGCAAAATCCGGCTGCACATCGCCATTGCAACAGCCACTGGCCAGTCGGTCGAAGCGGATCCGATTTTCTTTTTCGCCGGCGGCCCGGGCCAGGCCGCCAGCGAAACCTGGGTCATGCTGCAACGCACGCTGAAACAACTGCGCAAACACCGGGATATCGTCATGATAGACCAGCGCGGCACCGGCCAGTCCAACAAGCTGGCCTGCAAAACCGAGCCCGTTGAAGACCTGAACCAGGAAGTTGACCTCGACCTGATCCGTGAGGAAACCGAGAAGTGTCTGGAAGCACTGGATGGCGACCCGCGTTATTACACGACGACCATTGCCATGGGGGACTACAACGCGGTGCGTATGGCGATGGGATATGACAGGATCAATCTCATCGGGGTTTCCTACGGTACCCGCGCCGCCCAGGTGTACCTGCGCCAGTTCCCGCAAACTGTGCGCAGCATGACGCTGGATAGCGTTTTACCCATGCAACTGGCATTGGGTCAGGAGCACGCACTCATGCTGGATCACAGTGTACAGACGGTCCTGGCAGACTGTGCCAGGGATGCCGCCTGTAATTCGCTTTATCCAAACCATGCTAAAGAACTGAGCACCCTGTTCAGGCAACTACGTGAACAAGCTCAGCAAATCACCATCACCAACCCACTCAACGGTGAGCCACAGGAGATGCGTTTGAGTGCCGACACACTGGCCGCCGCCATCCGTTTTTTGAGTTATTCAAGCGAAACCCAGGCCCTGCTGCCGTTGTTGGTCCATGAGGCGATTAGCAGCGGAGACCTGAGGCGACTGGCCAGCCAGGCGCTGCTGGTCATGTCCGGTCTTAACGAGATGCTGGCGCACGGCATGGAATTATCCGTCATCTGCAGTGAAGACTACCCCTTCATTGATTTTGATGCTGACTACAGCGACACCCTGATGGGCAACCTGTTCCTGGAGATCATCAAGGTGCAGTGTGAGGTCTGGCCCCATGGCGCGGTAGCCGAAGGTTTCCACGCAGCGGTGGTTTCAAATCTGCCGGTGCTGCTCATGTCGGGTGAGCGTGACCCGGTCACACCGCCCGTGTATGCTGCAACGACTGCAAAGTCCTTTCCCAACAGCCTCAACCTGGTGGCCCGTGGTCAGGCTCACTCGGTCATGAAAAATGTCTGCCTGCGTGATATCACCACCGAATTCATCGAAAAGGGCAGTGTTGCCAGGCTTGCAACTGAATGTGTTAAAAACATCCAACCTGCACCGTTTTTTAGCAGTCTGCTGGGTCCCGAACCATGATCACGGTCGCAGGGCTGCACAAGTCCTTTGGCAAGGTCAAAGCCGTCAGGGGCATATCCTTCGAAGTCCGAGATGGTGAGATCACCGGTCTGCTCGGACCCAACGGCGCCGGTAAAACCACCACGCTACGTATGTTGTATTCATTGCTGCCACCGGATGAAGGCGAAATACGTATCGATGGTCTCGACCCCACGCAGGACGCCATGGCGATCAAAAGGACGCTCGGCGTGGTACCCGACAGCCGGGGTCTTTATACGCGTATGAGCGCACGGGAAAATATCGCTTACTATGGTGAACTCCACGGCATGTCACCCGGTGAGATCGACCAGCGCATAGAAGAACTGGTTACAACACTCGACATGGGCGATTTTATCGAACGGCGCACACAGGGATTTTCCCAGGGGCAAAGGGTCAAGGTGGCCATCGCACGCGCCATGGTACACAAACCGCAGACCGTCCTGCTGGATGAACCCAGCAACGGTCTCGATGTGATGACAACCCGTGCACTGCGGCGTTATATGCTGGCGCTCAAATCCCATGGTCATTCCGTGGTTTTGTCGACCCATATCATGCAGGAGGTCGCGGCGCTGTGTGACCGGATCATCATTATCGCCCAAGGTGAGATCGCCGCCAACGGCAGCGCGGCCGAACTACTGGAACAAAGTGGTTGCAGTACCCTGGAAGACGCTTTCGTGCGTCTCATCGGCAGTGAAGAGGGTCTGCTGGCATGAGTGGTCTTCGGAGTGTTTATAAAAAAGAAATACGTGAGAACCTGCGTGACCGGCGGGCGATTTTCAATTCCCTGTTGCTGGGGCCCATCCTTTTCCCAATCCTTTTTATCGGGCTGGCCTGGTTCAGCGCCAGCAAGCAACAAGAGCGTGTCGAACAAACGCTCGTGGTGCCGGTCGCGGGATCACAACACGCACCTAACCTGGTGGGTTTCCTTAAGCAGCAGGGCGTTATCGTCAAAGCACCGCCTGCGGACCCGGAGGCCACGATCCGTGCCCAGGAAGTACCCGTCATCATCCGTATCCCGGAACAATTTGCCAAACAATGGCGCTCGGGCAAGCCCGCGGTGGTCGAATTAATTGCGGATCCATCCCGGCGTGAATCTGACATCCCCATACAACGCGTCAGGCGTCTGTTGACGGCATACGGTGCCCGGATCGGACAATTGCGCTTACAACTGCGCGGTGTTGCACCGGCGATCCAGACGGCCATCATGGTCAAGGACGTGGATCTTTCCACCCCGCAAAGCCGTGGCCTGCTGTTCATGATATTCCTGCCCTATATATTGATGATCACCGCTTTTACCGGCGGCATGCACCTGGCGGTGGACTCCACGGCAGGTGAAAAAGAACGTAAATCACTGGAACCTTTGCTGATCAACCCGGTGCCACGCTGGCAGATCATGCTCGGCAAGATGGCAGCGACCGCGACCTATGCCTTTGCTTCGCTGGCGCTGACACTCATCGCCTTTCGCTTCACGCTGCCGCTGATGCCAACCGGGGCAATCGGCATCGACCTGAACCTGAGCGCCACCGCGGTGGGGGGGATCCTGCTGGCGATCACACCCGTGGTGGTACTGGCCTCGGCCCTTCTGACCACACTGGCTGCTTTGGCAAAAAGCCTGCGCGAGGCCCAGTCTTACATGGGACTGGTCTTCATGATACCGATGATCCCCAGCATCATCTTCATGGCCAACCCGGTCAAACCTCAAACCTGGATGATGGGTATCCCGATGTTTTCCCAGAACCTGTTGATCGGTGAGTTTGTGCGTGGCGAATCCATCAACCTGTTGTGGCTGGGCATGTCGATGGGCAGTACACTATTAATCGGTCTGGTGCTGGTTGCGATTGCCGCAACCTTGTTCAACCGTCCGCGGATCGTATTTTCAAACTAACCCGGGTTCCCTGAGCGCACATTACAAATGTGATCATTTCCAGCGGCAGACTGAAGTACCGGTGTTTGTTTTTTGACCTGCCTGTGTCAAAGACATTTTTTTGCAACTGTCCTGACTCTGAATGGTCTTTGGTGTGGCCAGGATCGTATACGTCGTAGCTGTGACCGCCACCGGAAATGAATAGGTGTAATAATCAGTTGCGGCAGGCAATGTAACACCGATATAGCTATTTGGTGTTGATTGGGTATAAACGCGTTCCGCCAAGCCGGCAAAATTCATTAACGTTGTCTGCGCTTCCGAGCGTCTGCTTTTCCTGATGCTGGCCTGGTAACTGGGTACGGCAACCGCAACAAGAATTGCCGCAACTGCAATAACGATCAGAAGCTCAATCAGCGTAAAACCTGAGTTTTTCATCTTAGTCAAATATATCACGCCAAGATTGACGGCCCGTGACGCCCGTTGATAGCTCCTCTTCCGGTGAACCCGTATTTGGATCGATAAAGCCGGCTTTACCGCCACGACCGGTGTAAATCGTGACCGTTTCTTCGGTACCGTCTCTGAACACCTGGTGTATGACCGTGGTGTCTTCACCCACCGTTTCGGTTTTGATGTATTGTGAGCCATCGCTATAGGTTGTGGTGGTCGTGGTCACGTTACCAACAACCTGGACGGTGACCACTTTCGACAGTCCTGCCCCGAAAACACCATCCGTGGGGTCAGCTGAACCCGGTACCTTGGGCTCGGCACCTGCTGAAAAACTAAAATCTTCCGGCGGGTCCGGGATCCAGCCGGGGTCGCCATAGCAGAACTTATTGGGGTGGTGCCAAAAACTGGTGTATTCAGCCAGCACGTGATCGGTGAAAAATTGCTGTTTGACCCGCCACCCATACCTTACATCAGGACCGTTGAGTTCAATATGATCGTGTTCGGTAAGTGGATCAATAATTTGTATCGTAAGCGCGCCGTCAAAACGTTCGCCGTTCGGTCCCCACAAACCCTTATCCTTCGAATTCACCATTGATCCATCCGCGTTAACCTTGTTGACACAACCCGTCTGGGTAGGTATCAGGCCGGCACGAATTTGCCCGCCGTCCCCCCACCAGTCCTTGGATTTAAATGCATCCAGGGGTAAATTGTAAATAAGCGTGCCAATCGTATTGCGCGTATAGGTCGTGAGGGAACCTAACAGATGCGCAGGATCGGTGTCACTCGCCAAATTTGCATAGGTCTTCACATTTTCATAATCTACCCCACCCACCGACAGCTTGGCCGCCGGATTAAGATATTGGTTCATCACCAGAATTTTGAACGGGGTATCCGGATCAGCAATGGCGTTTGGCAGGTTAAAGTCCAGAATGCTGGCGTTGAGCATGTTCACGCCAGTCACATCATATTTATCGTCGTATTCATGTTCGTGCTTAAAATTCTTATATGTTTTTGAAGTGACTGAAGTCGTGGAAACCAAATTACATGTAACCGTTTGATAATATTTATTATCTTTCTTTTTTTTATGTTTTTCCCCACACCTCGCACCGGTGCTGTAGTCGCTTAAGTAATCATAGCCTGCTGAGATATCCGGATTCTCAACACAGCCTTTTTTGGAAATCTTATCCAGCTCTTTTGACAAATCCTTGGTTTTCAGGCAAATAATATCGGTTTGAAAGTCATCCGTCGGGGTTGATGTCGTCGTTGTTGAAGAGCCTGCATCGTAATAGTAAATATCAAAATCAAAGTGACCGCCCGATACACCAGGGTCATCCGGTGGGTTAGGTGTGCCGTCAAAAAGTGGTAGATTTGGATGAAAAGTATAGAGCGTCGTGGTCAATCCGTCGCCACGGACCAGACGCGGTTGAGAAAAGACACCCTCTCCCAGGTATTTGGAAACGGGTACGTTACCATTGATCGCCAGGTCGGTAGCATTAAAGCTGCCGTCCTGGTTCAAGTCAAATATGGGTTCCGCTGGTGAGCCACCGGTATCAAACACCAGTTCGTGTAAGCGGTTTTCACCCGTTCCGATGGTCGGATTGGTCGCCAAAAAGTATACACGGCCACTGTTGTAAAACGGCATCTCGCCCACGACTCGCTCTCCCGGCATCAGGGGCACTTTCCAGCCTTTGTCATGCCCGGCCGACCAATTGGGCAGATTGCTCGTTACTGTACGAACGGCGAAGGTTTGGCCACCCGTGGAATAATCAGATTCTGTCAAAGTTTGACCAACCAGTTGGGTATTGGTTGGCGGCGCACCATCCCAAATACCATAGGCATAATGTACACTTGTATCGACCAGGTCGCCTGTTGTAAGTATACGCCCCGTTATAAAATCGACCATGTGACCACCCAGCGGATGGGCCCGAACGACCGGTGCGGTCGTTATTGCCTGGACAGGAGATGTTGTCCAAATCTTGCTGGCTGAGTTGTTGGATAGATTGAATTTCCATACATTTCCGTCAATATCGCCGGCATAGACGAGATCAGGTCTCGCGTCACCATCGGTATCAACCACGGCGGGTGATGACAAACCGTTCGGACTTGCGGCGGAGCCTGAACCCGTATCAATAGCATGGATCAAGGCGCCCGTCAGGGCATTGATAATATATAAAACAGCGTGCCCGTTACCCGCGTTCATGTAACCGTTACCGATAATAACCGCAAGCGTGTCATTGGCAAGCCGGGCTATAACGGGTGTGCCATAGGTGTAACCCAAATTACTGAAAGACCCGCCTGCGCTTATTTCCCATAACACCTTGCTCGCCGCAGCGGTCTCACTGGCAGCGGTCGGTGTGGTGACATCCAGTGCGAACAAACCCGCTCCCCCTGCCCCCAGGCCACCGACCAGAATGGTTTTTACACTGCTATTGACACCTGCGCTCGCAATGGTAATTGGTCCATCGACAAAGTGCGTGTGTATAAACGGATTTTTTGCGAGCTCGCCTAATCTGGGTATTAGTAATGCTGGTACATAGGCGAAATTTTCGGCACCTGTATTGGCGTTAAATACATGCAACATACCGTCATTTGAGCCTACAAACAGGCTTTGGTGGGTACCGTCATCCCAGTAATACATGGTGGAGTGTATTATGTTCCCGAGGGCTGACTCACGCTGGTAAAATGAAAGCCCGTTGGGTTCTTCATTACTCCGATCACCGCGGACAAAATTCAGGATCGCTTCAGAGCCGACCGCTGTTTGTTCCGCCGAGGACAAATTGGCCCAGCGCAAAGGACCGCCCAGGGTGACGATTTTTCGACCTGTACTGTAATCGGCATTATCTATATACGTGGCGGCTGTAGTGATCGTCGGGTCTAAGTTGTCCCAGGGCCCGGTTGTCTGAACCCTCGCGGTGCTATTAATAGAGTAGGCGATGACATTTCCCGACCATGTGTCTTTGCGATAATCAAGCTGATAGAAAGATCTTGTTCCAGAAGATACATCAAAAGCGGTTATGACCGGTCTTGTAACCCAGCCTGTAGGCTGAGAATTGGGTGTGAATATAGGGGCTGCAACGGCCGGTTTTGCCAGTAGTGATAACAAACCGGCAATCATCAGACTTTGTTTAATACTGTTTCGCATGATGCTTTTTCCAAGAAAAAATAGTACCAATAATTAACTTGTCATAGTGAAGACAACAGGTGCACCTTGTAAGTCGACTGGAGTTGCACAAGAGTGTTGGTATCCCCACCGTTCGCTCTTGCGGTAATACGAAAGGTGGCATACACCCTGCTTGAATCTCCTGAATCCGGGCCCGGATCTATACGAATCAATTCGATGATGTATTCTGGTTCAGCCGAAACGCTTGCAATACCCGTGGTAGCGATACCGACCTGGTTGGCGTAATCCGCATCGTTTTCATCTGGAAATGTCACCGGGTCTGACAAAGAAACCTTAGCGCAAAGGCCATGCACACAGGGTTGTCCTGGCGTGCTTTGCATAAAGGTCCCGTTATAAAGTTTCAGCGGGAAAAATGGATTATTCACCGGGTCATTACCATCAGCGCTGCGTTGAATATATGCTTCGGCTTCACGCAAAGCACTTTCAGCAGACTGGAAGGCAATATTGTGATTTTGTGTATTACGCGCCATTCTCTCTTCCAGGGTTGTTACCTGCACGGCGTTAATCATGATGATGCTCAGCAGTAACAACATGATCAGACCAATGATCAGCGCAACACCCGATTGTTTTTTTCTGTATCCCGTCATGGTCTTTCTCGCATTTGCTTCACGGTAAGCGATTTCTAAGTGTGATGGTTGAACTGAAGGCTCGAGTGGCTCTGCCTCCATCGGCCGTTATGTTGGCTTCAAGGGTACGTGCGATCAGTGTGAACCTTATACTGATGACCTGTGCCATGTCAGTGATACTTGTCACATCGACATAATGGTTTGGTACCTTATCGTTATCGGTATCTTCGCCGTATAAAAATTGCAAATCTTCAATGCCATCAACCAGCTCCTGGCTGGTGCCATCAATGTTTCTGAACAACGCTGGATTTCCGGAGGAGCCGGTTTGGATTGAATAGACTGTTGTTGTGGTCGCGTTCGCAGTTCCGCAGGCATTGGTTTGATATACAATGGTGACGGTATCAGGAGCGACACTCTCATAACCCGTTTGTGGGTCGACGATTATCCCGTCCGTACCGGACACAGCATTATTGAGCTGATTTGCGACTGTACAGGCACGATAATCCGCCATTGGAATATCTCTTGATAAGTATGACACGGCAAACCTGCCATTTTCCTGTAAACGCGACATGTTTTCGTTGATGCGGAAACTTTGCTTCGAATTGACAAACAGGCTGATCATTGCGGCCGTTATGAAAATGCCAAGTGCTATCGCAATCATTAACTCGATGAGGGATAAACCAGCCTGGGATGCGCGTGTTTTGCTGATCATGGCGCAACGCTCAATGGCTGAAAACTCAACTGAAAACTTGCATTATCACCAGCAGCACGGCCTGCCCAGCTAATGCTTATGGTATAAACGTCATCTTCATCCAGATTTGTTCCTTCAACCAAACATGTTTCTTCATCTGCACAACTTATGTTGACAACAGCGCCGGGCAAGGTGGCTTGCAGGTGCGCATTCCAGTAATGTAAATCATTTTCTGCCATTTGCGCTGCTGAACATGTGCCCGAGATAGCTGTACACCCCGTCTGTTGATTGGCACTGCCCGATGCCATCACAACCGTTGTGTAGTTCTTGATAGCACTTGTGTTGGCACGCATTCTGTCTGCAATATCGTATGCCAGCACCGCAGCCTGACTGTGCCGGTAAGCACTTTGATTGTTTCTCAAGGCCGTTGCCTGCATACCGGCCAAACCCAGCAACCCAAAAGAGGTAACTGCAATAGCGATTACGATTTCCAGCAGGCTGAACCCTGATGACCGGCCTCTTTGTACATATTTGTTATTAAAAACATCCATTATGAACAAACCAGATCGTCGCCATTAAAATCTTCGGGAATACCATTTGAATCACTATCTGTAGCATTGTATGGGTGACCGGTTGGTCCAATAATCAGCCCCTTGGAATACGCAGCACCGCGTGAATCACACAGTGTGAACGTGCCATTTGAACCGCTTGTCGCAAGACCGCTGCTGGCAAAAGTAACTCGTGTCTGGCTATAACTGAGCGAGTTGTTTCCGCTCAGACTGCCCTGAACACGCAGGATTTCATCAGCACCATTTACCGTTCCATCCGCATTGTTATCAACAAAGACTATCCAGCCATTTTCCCAGCTTGCAACAGTCGAGCACGCAGTACCGTTGCTACTGCGGCATACGGTCAAATTGTCGTTGCGTTTTATTGCTTCACTGCGGGCAAGATTGAGTGAGACGAGTAATTCGTTTACCTGTGTTACGCTGCGATTGTTTTGGACTGCCCACCTGAAACCCGGTGCAGCGCTGGCGATAAGAATGGCCCCGATGGCCAGGGTAATCATGAGCTCAACCAGTGTTAATCCCCGGTTGTGGCGAACGCCATACCGCGGCCCTGGTTGTATCCCGATACGTTTGATATCCCCTTTTGACCGATCCATAGGAGTGTCTCCTTCCGTGCTCAAATCATGTACATCCGTATTCAATTCATGTACATCGGTCTTATTTAAAGTGTATCACCTTATCTGGCCACAATGGGCACGCCACGCTACCGTTGGTCGGGTAAATCCTACCGTCTACCAAATAAATGTTTATTCAAAGGGGTTTGACCGGCATGGTTCACCAGCCAGGACCGGGAAATGAAATGCGCCTAAGGCATCGGTTTCTCAGGTTCATCATTGACCCAATAGCCGCTATAAACAATGCTACCTGTGGAGGAGTACTCCGTTCCAAATCCATTCCTTCTGCCTAACTTGTACGAGCCCTGGTATCGGCTGCCGTCAGCATAAAACAACGTGCCCTGACCCTCCACCTTGTCCGCTTTGAATTGCCCCTCGTAGCGGTTGCCATTGGAGAAGGACAAGGTTCCCTGCCCATCGATCTTGTCGTCCAGATATTGCCCCACGTAGCGGTTGCCATTCGCCCAGGACAATACTCCCTGCCCATCTCTTTTGCCTGCCTTGAACTGCCCATCGTAACGATCGCCATTCGCGAACAGAAAGGTTCCCTGCCCATCGGTCCTGTCTGCCTTGAACTGTCCCTCGTAACGGTCGCCATTTGCAAAGAAGAAGGTGCCCCGCCCCTCCTTGTGGCCAGCCACGTAGTGCCCCTCATGACGATCACCGTTGGCATAGAAGTAGGTTCCCTGCCCATGCCTGTGGCCGGCCTTGAATTGACCCTCGTAACGGTCGCCACTCGCCCAGGACAAGGTTCCCAGCCCATCTCTCTTGCCAAATTTGAACTGTCCCTCGTAACGGTCACCATTAGGGAAGATGTAGGTTCCGGTCCCATACTTGCAATTACCTTTCACACACCCTGTTTGATCTGCATGAACAGGTAGTGTGAAAATCATTAAAAAGCAAACGAGTAGTTTCTTCATTGAACATTCCTCCAATTTGTCAGAGTTGATGCGAGTCCCGCCCCGGGGTGACATTTTATGTGGTGATAACCCGGTAAAGGATATTCATCAGCTTGATGGCGTCCTTTGTCGGCATGTAGGTCAGTTTGCTGAAATCCAGCAGGGTATCGCCAAATCCCGTCATGGAGGATTCACTGCCAAATGTATTTCTAACCAGCGTGATGGCATCGCGCTTGACAGACTGCTTACTGTTCCAGTACTCCTTCAGACCCGTCATGATCAATTCCGGGGATGCGGCCAGACGAAACACCAGCGGTTGTGTCTTTAAACTGACAAGGGTGCCAATCTGTCTGCGGTTGTGCACCAATGTTACATAACGGCTGCCGGCCCTGCGGAACTTGATCTCCGTGCCAAGATACCAGACCGATTTCATAAAGACATTGTCCAGAAAGCTGTCGATCAGCGGGTCATTGTTGTGATTGTTTTCACGCACGCGCTCGATAAACCACTGACGCGACCTTTCGCGACTTTCTATACTGGTTATTTTTGCCAGTTCCATCACGTCGAGGACCGGCTGCAGCTCCCGGGTATCAATCTGTCCATCATCATTTTCATCCAGCAGACCAAAAAGGTTGTCGAAGAAAGCCGAGATTGCATTCTTGACCAGCTCCCGGTCAGGTGTGCGTTCGAACAGGCTGTTTGCTTCCGGCAAGTTGTCGAGATAGTCCCAGCTCTGCAAACTGGTGACTGCATCCACCGATGGGTCGCGTATCAGATGCTGGAACAATTCGGGCCAGGCAACCTGCATACTGACCAGCGCGTACAGAATCTTGTATTCATGTTCTGCGGTCGCACGCCCCGCATTATGCCGGTGTATGCGTTCCAGCAATTTTGTAGAATTGATAACGCGCTTGATGCTGCGTGGATTACGACCGACGGTGAAGCGTGTAATATCGTGGAAAAACCGGCGTGCTGCAGGCTCGTCACGAAAATCTGTGGCGCATGTGAGTCCCGCTTTGCCCAATAAATCAAAAATGTATTCATCGAGTTGGTAGGAGTTGGTGGGTACGACAAAAGGCAGTTGCACCAGTTTGTCAAAAAAAGCCTTGCCACGTGTTTTTTGCAGCTCGGCACCGAACTTTTCAAGCATGCCTCTTTGCACGGATTCATAATCCAGCGCCATGACAAAAACACAGCCGGGGACATCGATAAAATTCTTGATGGCTTCCAGCAGTTTCAGTGCCTTCGCGGGGTGAATATGGTCGAGGTCATCGACAAAAATGACCACCCTGTGGCCTTCACCCGTATCTGACCAGCATGCAATCAGCTTTGAAAAGTCACGTCTGAATGCCAGCATCTGACCGGAGATATCCACATACGCAGCTTCCTCAGAGCTCTCATTGCCAGTATTTTCCCGCAAGCCGCCGAGTTGCTGGATTACCAGGTCAAGCCGATGCCCGGTGGCGTCCAAACAGGTTTTAAGATCATTGGCATCCACTGACGCCTCGCCCTCAAGAACCGCACCCAGTTCACGGCACAGTGCATAAAAACAGGTCACTGCCAGGCTGTCGACCTGCT
>CAZYVH010000038.1:0-18448 GCA_964650905.1 uncultured Wenzhouxiangellaceae bacterium
CCGTGGAAAGACTCGACAAAGCGACAGACCCCGAGTTCGAAGGTATCAATACCTGTGCCGAACTGATACAGGAAATATCTGAAATCCCTGGCGTATCGGGTGTCAACCTGATGTCAGCCGGGAACCCCGACGCCGCCATCAGGGCTTCGGGCTTGCGTAGCTAGCGGTTTCCGCCCGCACAGTTGGTTCATCGAAGACCCGGTGTATGAGATTGGAGAGAGGTCTGCTTTCCGCCGTCGGTCCGAGGCATTCTTTTTTGCGGGTACTCATCCAGGCAAATCAAAATTTCTGCGAAGGATTTTTCCATCCAGACACCTCTTACTGATAAAGTAGGATTATAAATTTTGAGGACAATGAAGGGTAGTGCTGACAAGAAACTCGTGACACGGCTTTTGCGGGGAGATAGCCGTTCGTTCGACGTGTTTTTCAATACCTACTTCCCACGTATTTACCGCTTTTCATTGTCCCGCCTGGATCAGGATCATGACCTGGCCGAGGACGTCGCCCAGGCTGTCTTGTGCCAGGCCATCTCAAAGATGTCGAACTACCGTGGTGAAGCACCGTTGTTTTCCTGGCTCTGTACATTTTGCAGATACGAGATTTCCAGGCAACTCAAGGCGCAGGGCCATGAACCCGGAAGGGCAATACTGTTAGAGGATGATCCTGTCATCATAGCAGCACTGGAATCATTGTTGTCAGTGAGTAGTAACGACCCCGATGCCAGGGTATACCAGTCGGAATTGAGTCGATTGATTCGTGTAACCCTGGATCATTTGCCGGCGCTCTATGCGGATTCTCTGGAGTGCAAATATGTGCACGGCTTTTCCGTTCGAACCATCGCCACGCGCATTGGAAAAAGCGAGAAAGCTACAGAATCCATCCTCACACGCGCAAGGCTCGCCTTCAGAGAGTGCTTCAAATCTTTGACACAGGAGGAGAAGCTCGCTCACCGGCGCCAGTCTTCATCTGCCTTCGAGTATAAGACATGAGTAGATCATCAGGAAATCACCACCAGGTACACGGCAACATGGATGCGGTAGGCCAGCTGGTCAGGCATGCTGGCGCACGCGTACCCGTCGAAAAGAACCGTTCCGAACGGGTTTATGAGAACGTCAGGCGTCATTGGCAGGAAGAAGTTATAGAACGTGGTGATAAGAGAAGTCGACGCCCGTTCAGGTCGGTGGCCATGGCTGCGGGCGCCGCACTGCTGATCGGAACCGTTTTCATGTTTACCAAAGTGATGATTATTCCCAAACTCGAACCGCTGGCTCATGTTGAACGGGTGGTGGGAGAGCTGAGTCTTGCCGGTCAGTCTATCGGGGCCGGTGGTGTGATTTTCGAGGAGACGCCCATTCTCACGGGTGCGGACAACCGCATGGCCCTGCGCATGGGCGGCGGCCAATCCCTCCGGGTCAACCATTCAACCAATTTGATTATACACAGCGCACGTCATTTGACGCTGAATTCGGGCGCCATATACATCGACACCGCCTACGCAGCAGACAGCAGGCCAATACTGGTCACTACACCCGTAGGCAGTGCACAGGATATTGGAACCCAATTTCAGGTGCGGGTGACCAGGATGAATATGGTAGTGGGAGTCCGAAAGGGCACAGTGGAGATTTCCCATGCAGGCCAGGATGGCTTGTCCGTCGAGAAAGGATATGTCGTGGAAGTTGATGAACAGGGTGAGAACGTTACGGCTTCGCAAGCGCCAAACGACCTGGACTGGGATTGGGTCGAGACAGTGGTCCCCGACTTTGATATCCAGGACAGGACACTGGAAGCCTATCTTGAATGGTACGCAAATGAACGTGGCCTGGAGATAAGCTGGGCGGATAATGTATCTGAACAAAGGGCCCGAACGACGAAACTGACCGGGTCAATAAAGGGGCGAAACCTGGACCAGGGCTTTGAATTGGTTCGCCAGATCGCCCCTTTTGAGTATCGGCTCAGCACTGACAAAATCTGGCTTAGGATCGAATAGGAAGCCCTGTGCGCGCCCTGGTTTTGGCATTACTGTTGGTTGGTAATACCGCCCTGGCGGCCGTCATCACTGATCAAATGACATTGGCAGATGCGATTGAGGCCATTCGCGGGCAAGGCACACGGATTGGCTACTCCACCCGGCTGGTCAAGCCATGGATGAGGGTCAGGGTAGCCCCTTCAAGTGATGACAATATCGTAGGCCTGCGAGAGGCCCTGGCTGTTTATGGCCTGGGGCTTGCCCAGGACTCAAAAGGCCAGTGGCTAGTTGTCGAGGGTGAACCGCGTGGACCAACCGTGATTGACGCCGACGCAGGCGCCTTTGCCACGACGTCCGACAGGTATCAGTTTCAGAACCAGATTGAACAGGTCAGGATCATCGCGAGCCGTCACGGCATGTATAGCAGAGACGCAGGTACGGAGCAATTTCTAAGCGGCGAGGAAATCCGCTTGTTACCACACATCGCCGATGATGTGTTCCGTGCATTCCACCGCCTGCCGGGCGTGGCTGCAAACGATTTTTCGGCACCATTTAACCTGCGCGGAGGCGCGGTGGATGAAGTCAAAGTGGTGCTTGATGGATTGGAACTATTTGAACCCTATCATATGCGTACACTGTTCAATCCTCTCAGTATCATTGACCCGGGTATTATTGAAGACGTCAATGTGCTGACAGGTGGTTACACCGTTGAATATGGCAATCATATGAGTGGCGTGATTGACATCAACAGTGAATGGAACACCGGTAAGCGGGTTTACGCCATGGGTGTCAGCTTTCTCAACGCATTCATTCGAAGCTCTGGCGCGATGGGCAAACAGGGGTCCTACATGGTGTCGGCGAGACGCGGATATCTCGATCTGCTTGCTGACTCCGTCGCCGTGGATGGCGAGGAGTTCAGCCCACGCTACAACGATGTCTTCGCCAAGGTGACTTATGGTATTTCAGACACAACGAATGTAAATGCCCACGTGCTTCTCGCTTCCGATGACGTGACCTTTGAGAACCCACAAGAGAGTGAATACGGCTATGCCGACAGTTCTCTGAAATACGTCTGGCTGAGTACGGATTCGGAATTCAATAATCGTGTCCGGTGGAAAAACGTCTTCTCCATGGGAGGTGTCGGGCACCTGGATGTCGGAAACTCGCGTAACTGGCCCTTCGAGCACATCGATCGCTACTACCAGCGTGATGTCGATGTCAGCGGTGTACAAAGCGATTTGAGCATACCCTTCAACGCGAACCACCTCTGGAAGATCGGTTTCAGGTATCGATATTTGCAGGCAGATTACGATTACAGCCTCGACTCATTCCGTCGCTCAGATTATTTCAATCATGGTTCTCCCCTGGTAGTACGCAGGGACACCCTGATTTCCCGGAGTGGTGGGGAACTTGGGGTTCATACGCGCTACCGGTTCAGGTCATCACAGCGTCTGACATGGGAGTTGGGGCTGCGTTGGGACAAACAGACCTACAGCGGCATCCGGGATGATACGCAGTTGAGTCCCCGCATGAATGTCCTGCTCAATCTATCGAGGCAAACAGAGTTGCGCTTCGGCTGGGGATACTTCTACCAACCCCAGGGCATCCATGAGTTACAGGTCGAAGACGGCATAGACTATTACCATCCGGCATCCCTGGCAGATCAGTTTGTCGGGAGTCTGCACCATGGATTCGAGTCGGGTTTCGATTTGCAACTGGATGTCTACTACAAGGATTACACCGACCCGCAGCCGCGGTACGAGAATGTTCTGGATGCATTTGAGTATGCGCCGGAGAGTGATTTTGACAGGGCTCTGATCGACCCGGAAAGTGCCAGGGCACGTGGCCTGGAGATAACCCTGAGAGACCGGGGCAGCGACAACTTTGACTGGTGGCTGAATTACACATGGTCAAAAGTCGAGGATGTCATTGATGGTAAAGCGGTGCCGAGAAGCTGGGATCAGCGGCATGCCATCACTGCCAGTATGACATGGCAGCTCAGCGATTGGATTCTCAGCGTGGTTGCCCGCTATCACAGTGGTTGGCCGAGGACCATCCTGGTCCCGGTCACCATGGTGGATGACGATGGAACCGTGATTGGAGTTGACAGTGACCTGTCACAGCGCAACCAATCCAACTACGATGATTATTCGCGGGTGGATGTGAGATTGTCACGTACGTTTGAGTTTCAGAAGAGCACCTTCCAGTTGTACCTTGAGATTTTCAATGTTTTCGACACCGAAAACGAATGCTGTGTTGCCGGCTTCGAACTGAGCCCTGGTTCGCCGTTCACAGCATCACCCAATTACGACGCCTTTTTGCCGTTCTTTCCCTCGTTTGGCTTTGTCTGGACATTTGGTCCGGGAGCGAACCAGGTTCATTGAAGCCACAATCAGGCTCTTCTTATCGATAAGGAGGTTTTTCATGAGTAAGTTTATTATCAGCCTGTCCAAAACCCTCAGAGTCAGGAATTGCCGGCCCCACGGTAGATGGCTGGATATCATCTGTGGCATCTTGTTGTTGTGTGTTTCAGTTACCGGTCAGGCACAGACATTTGACGATCTGGACCAGGCAATTCGCCAGGGTGCTTTCGGTAACCTCAAGGCGGTCGTTGCATCTCGCAATGGGGAGATTATTTTTGAAGGATATTACCGGGGAACGGGGGTAGACGATTTGCATCAGGTGCAATCCATTACGAAGAGTATCGGGTCGGCACTGGTCGGCATTGCTCACAGGCAGGGCAAGATTGAGCTTGACCAGACTCTCGGGGACTTCTTTGAAGATCTGTACCCCATGGCGCAGCCACCTTACCAGGACAAGTCCGCCATTACCGTCGAGCAGATACTTCAGCAACGCCACGGCGTTTTGTGGGACGAAGACAGCCTGGACTATCGCCATCCTCAGAACCCGGTCAACCAGATGGTGAATTCAAACGACTGGTACCAATACTTTCTGTCACGTCCGATGGATGCATTGCCCGGTCAAAAATTCGCCTATTCCTCGGGAGCGTCCAACGTCCTGAGTCGTTTCATTCGTGTATCTACAGGTGTTGGGCCGGAGGAATTCGCAATGCGCGAGTTGTTTATTCCACTTGGTATTTCGCAGGTGCACTGGGAGGTCTACAGCGAACAGGGTCCAGGGACTGGCATGACCGACTGGCCCGCGCCAGATTATGATGTTCCGTTAGCATTCGCCCTGTGGTTGAGAGCCCGGGACATGGTGAAGATTGGAGAACTCTACCTCAATGGCGGCGTTTATGAAGGGCACAGACTTCTCGACCAATCCTGGATAGACGCTTCCTGGGTCAAGTACAGTCATTCCGGGAACTCTGATTTCTTCCCACAGCCTGGCTGGGGTTACGGATACCAATGGTGGATTGCCGAATCCCCCGACGCCCGGGGACGAAACTGGCACGTGTTCTTTGCCTCCGGTTGGGGTAGTCAAGTGATTTTTGTGGTGCCGGAATTGGACCTGGTCCTGGTCACAGCAGCTGATAATTATGACTATGATGGACCGGATGTCGATGCCTTGATGTATACCGTGCTGGAGACGCTCAACCCGGATCTGGACCAACGATTCGACGGCAGTTGGTACGATCCTGAGAATGACGGGCAGGGGTTCCAACTGGATGTCCTTGATGATGAAAAAACAGTCATTGCCTACTGGTACACATATGAACCCGATGGCAGTGGCAAACAACGCTGGTTCCTGTTGCAGGGTCAGATTGTCGATGGAGTTTCAGACGTAACCATCTACAAGACCCTGGGTGGTGTCTTCCTGCAAAGTGATCCATACTTCCTCGAGGAATGGGGCACCGGGCGGCTCTCTGCGGTGGGTTGTAATAACCTGGAGTTGCAAATCAAATCAGATGAAGTCGAAACCACCATTTCTTTGGACAGGATAACCGGGGTTTGCTACCAGGCACCCTGAGTTCGTGGTAGAACTGGCAACCAGGGAACCTTCGTGCAGCAGGTTCCGCTCGCCGGTGTCCCGGATAAATACCGGGACACCGTCTGCCGTTGGTCCATCTGATTCCTGCTAATCAGGCGAAGTTCTTCGCGACGAATTCCCAATTCACCAGCGACCAGATCTCCTGCAGGTACCTGGGACGTGCATTGCGGAAATCGATGTAATAGGCGTGCTCCCACACATCGACGGTCAACAGGGGAGTCTTGCCATCACACATTGGGTTGGCGGCATTCGACGCATTGATGATTTCCAGGGACCCATCGCCGTTCTTGACCAACCAGGTCCATCCTGAGCCGAAATTCCCGAATGCGGGTTTTACAAACGCATCCTTAGGTCCACAGCAAGGTCGCAAGGTCATGACTTTGCAGACCTTGTCCGATTGTGGAGCTGATCAGTTTACAACCAGCGTTGCTAATGTAACTGGTTTTTCACTACATGCCGGTGTTGCTACCAAGGCCAATGAGCGTGTGAAACTAGAACGACACGTGTCGTTATATCACAAGACCGGCGGTAGCCACCCAACGCCTGTCAATGACCCGCAACGGGCAGGTTCGTTATGAACTGAAAACACCGTATGACAACGGCACTACCCATGTCATATTTGAACCGTTGGACTTTATATCCAGGCTGGTTTCTTTGGTGCCAAAGCCGCGCGTGAATTTAACCCGCTTTCAATGGCGTGTTTGCACCGAATAGCAAGAATCGGGCATGGGTAACACCGGCCAGTCGTGGCAAACGCATAAAGTGCCAGTCAGCCGGTGAGACCGACCAGACTCCGGCAGAAAAACGGGCTTCAATGACCCCGGATCAGGTCCGGGGGAGCTATGATGATTTCTGGTGTATGAGTTGAATTACAAAGCGGTGTACCCTGTTGATTGATCTCGACAGATCAACAACCAACAGGAGAATACACCGCATGGCAGATAGTAATATTGTTCCGATCAAAGCACCAACAGAAAATGCACTGGAGGAACTGTTAAAACGAGGTGCAAGAGATTTACTGGCAGCCGCCATCGAAGCTGAAGTTTCGGGTTCGATTCCCATCACCCGCTCCATTTATTTTCGTCGGTGTAACGCTGTCAGCAACGACACGTGCAACTATTGACCGGCAGAATTGTGCGGCAGGTCAAGTTTCTCGATCAAGGACTGAAAGCGGGGGTCTTCGCGGATACCTTCCAAAACGCCACCGAAACTGTGCTCCAGCGCAATCCATAGAAGCCAGTCTACCCGGGTTTCATAGCATAGTTCGAACCAATTCATGGCTGCATCAAAATCACCCAGCCCGGCATACGTGAAAGCAATGTGCAGCCTGTCTTTAGGCCCGGGGTCTACCGACATTTCACTGGCAATGCGGAGCGCGTCCTCGACACGCCCTGCCATCGCATAGGCAGGACCCAGTGTCCAGTTCCTCACAGGATTGTCAGCAGGGATAAGTTTTCCGGCTTCGATAGCGTCGTCAAAACGTCCCTGGCCCGTGTATATCTGGCCCAGTGTATACAGGCCTAGCGGAAATCCAGTCCGGAGTTCAAGGGATTCGCGAATCAGGGCCTCGGCTTTATCGAAATCTTCGGCCACCATGTATAGCCAACCGGCAAAATACCCCCAGACGGGTTCCAGTGGACCGAGTTCGCGGGCTTTGTCAAGTTGGGTGAATACCTCATCCCAACGCCCCAGCAGAGCAAGCAGGTAGGCATAGTGAGCGTGGGCGTTGTCCAGGCTGGGCGCCAGTTGCAATGCGCGTTTGAAAGACCGTTCCGATTCCACCAGGTCGTAGTCGTGGTATAGCTGGGCTTCAGCCAGGGCAGCCCAGGCTTCACCGGAATAGTCATCCAGGGCAAGAGCCTGGCGGGCTGCGGCCAGTGCTTTAGGGAATGCATTGCGACCTATGCCGTGTCCAACGATGTTGTATCCCAGCGCAAGTCCGGCGTAGGCCCGGGCATTGGCGGGATCAACTTCGACCGCTTGTTGCAGGTAATTCAAACCCGTCTGGATTCCTGCGGGTGTGTATTGCTTCAGAAAATACATACCTTTGAGATAAAGCTCATAAACTTTCGGGTCAATTTTCCGGTCATTGCTAAGTCTGGAGTCTTCCTGCGGAGTCAGCGTGGCCTGGATTTGTTTTGTTATCGCCCGGGTAACCTCGCCTTGTAGCGCCAGCAAGTCCGTCATTTTGCGTTCATAATTTTCCGCCCACAGGTGCTCATCGGTCCGGGCATTGATCAATTGCACGGTAATTCTGACCCGGTTGCCGCTGCGGAACACCGAGCCTTCGACGATGTTCGCCACACCGAGTCTGCGACCGATCTCGGGGAGGGTTTTTGTGGTGTTCACAAAAGCGCTGGCGGATGTGCGGGAAATGACTTTGAGCGCTCTGATGCTGGTCAATCCCGCAGTCAAGGTTTCATGTAGTCCCGCAACAAAATACGCCTGGTCGGGATCACCCGTGAAATTATCCAATGGCAAGACAGCCACCGAGTTGGGGTCAACTTCCCTCACCGTCGTTTGCACCTGAATCGGTTCCTGCAAATTCATGACTTTGCCGAGCAGGCCCAATACCAGTCCAAAGGCCACAACGGTAATACCGGAAAGCACCAGGAAATCGATTCGCTTCAGCGTGGTGGCTGCGGATTCCTCTCTGCCGCTCTGGGGCGTGCGACTGATACCACTTGGGGAGATGTCGTACATCCACCCGATGATCAGGGCAAACGGTAAACCAAGGGTGAGCCCAAGCCAGACATAACGGATCGCGAATTCGGGAATATTGAACGCCGGAAATATTTCACTGGCAACCTGTACCAACACCCAGGCGGCAACAATATAGATTGCGGTCGTGCCAAGCACACCGCGGCGACGTAACTCTCGAATAAATTGAGAGACCATGACCATATCGCAAGTAGCAACTCCTCGACATGAGCATACCACCAAATTGATCGGCTGCCATTATTTGTTACCGGCAAAATTCCAATCAATAGTTGGCTCTCAACCCGAACCGGATCGTCCCCTCGTGATAGCCTGAGGTGCTACCGGAGTTTACTGACCAGCGGTTGCTTGTACGACTTGCCAAGCACCCGTTCCATAATCAGGTCATCGGCCCAGCATTCCATGCTCCAGTTGTCAGAAAACCACAATGACCACCATAACGGCTCACCAGTAATTCAATATTCGGATTTTCAGGCAATGTTCTGATATCGTTCACCGGCACCACGGGGTCGTCCTCAGAGGTCAGGATGGTCGTCGGCACCCTGAGGCCGGCAAGACGGTCGCCGGCGACCGAGTAACCATCGAAATAGGCCGGCCCCGCCCCAATCGATGCAGATATCCGTCAGCGCCGGCAGGCGGATACGGCCCCAGAGAGCCGAAATCTGTGCCTCGACCTCTGCCAGGTTACCGATGTGGACGTGGCTGCCGCGGCCGATTTCCGCGGCTTTACGCATAAACCAGCTATTGGGCGCCGGGCCAATGGCAACGGTAAACAAACGGCTGTCACCCAGTTGCAGGGTGACCTGTTGCAGTAATTCGGACTCGTTGTTCACGCCACCGTCGGTGATGAACACCACCTGGCGCATCATTCCTTGGTTTGCATCACCGGCAAGTGCCTGTTCCAGGGCCGGCGCCATGTTTGTGCCGCCATTGGCCCGCAAACCGGTGATGAAGTCCCGTGCCCCGGCCAAGCTGGCCGGATCGTTCGGCATCGGGCGTTCGAACAGCGCCTCGGTATGGGAATTAAATTGCAGCAGAGCGCAGGGAAATGCACGAACAGCAACACTACAGCACTCCTACAGGTTTAGATCTTCAATTAGCAGCAACGACTTTGGTTGCCTTTATGGCAACTTCATTATAAACTAAACTAACTAAACTTAGTTTATATTCTATAGGTGAACAAGATGGAAACAATTAATATTCACAAAGCGAAAACTCAGCTCTCGCGTCTGGTGGAAAAAGCGGCGAAGGGGGAGCCATTTGTAATCGCAAAAGCAGGCAAGCCGATGGTGAAAGTAGTTCCACTGGATACACCTGATGCGGGTCAGAAAAAGCGACTAGGCTTTCTGGTTAACCAAATCAAGGTACCCGATGATTTTGATACGATGGGGGCTGAAGAGATTCAAACGATATTTCAGGGTGATACGTGAAGTTGTTGTTGGACACTCATCTCTTGCTGTGGGCGGCCGGGCAACCGGAGAAGCTCTCCAACGCCGCATTGACTCTAATAGAGGCACCCGAGAACCAGTTGATGTTTAGCGCAGCTAGTCTCTGGGAGATAGCTGTTAAGGCTGGCTTAGGCCGGGAAGATTTTGTGGTAATGCCGGGCCTGGTACGCCGCGGACTCCTGGACAATGGCTATGAAGAATTGCCAGTAAGCAGCGTTCATGCAGTTGCGTTGACCGGTCTGCCTGCTATCCACAAAGATCCTTTCGACCGAATATTGGTGGCTCAAGCCCAGGTAGAAGGAATCGTGTTGGTGACTTCAGATGATACTGTCTCGCAGTACTCTGGAGCCATTGAGCGGGTTTGAAGTGCTTGTATTCAGGCTGAGACGACTGGCGCGTATTTTTTCACACTATCCCCAATTCAGACGGGTCATATTGTTTGGCGTGCAAACTGCCTGACCGTGCTGACTACATCTTGCCATTGTGGTGCCGTGACGATAGAGGTGTCTCGCAAACCCCGGACATTGACCCGTTGCAATTGCTCAATTTGTCGCAGGTACGCGGCATTGTGGGCCTATTGCACACACAAAACGGCGCGTGTGAAGTATGCGCCCGGCACACTCAACGGCTACCGCTGGAACGATGAGACGATCGAGTTCTGTCATTGCAATGCCTGTGGTTGCATGACCCACTACAAGAGTACCGGCAAGATCAACACAGAGCGGATCGCGGTCAATATGAGAATGGCGCCACCGAAGGCCATTGAAGGGATCAGGGTCAGAACGTTCGATGGTGCTGATACGTGGAAGTTTATTGACGCGAGACCAGCGGGTGCTGAGGCTGTTTCAGCTCCCTCACACATTCTCCATCTCGACCTGTTGCCAGAGCGTCTGGCGGTGTGCAGACTTGATGCGCGGGCCGGGGTGCCCGACTGGATCGGTGTTTCCGCGTTCTACTCGGTCACCCGCACACCCGCAGAGTTATCGATTGTCTGTGAGGAAGACGTGTTACCTGGCGCCGTCAAAGCCCAAAGGGGCTGGCGTGGCCTGATGGTTCGCGGGCCGCTCAATTTTGATGAGACGGGCATTCTGGATTCCCTGGCCCGGCCGTTGGCGGCTGCAGGTATCAGCATCTTCGCGGTCTCCACCTTCGATACCGATTACCTGCTGGTTCCCGCAAACTGCCTGGCGTTGGTCACCGAGGTCCTGTCTGCAGCCGGTCACCGTATAGACAGGCCTGGCGTATAATCACCAGCTTGTTCTGCACATCTGGGAGGTAATCAGTCCATGTTAGAGTCGAGAAAGCAGTGTCGGGCAGGACTGCTCATGGTTACCCTGCTGCTTCTGTCGAGCCCTGTTTCCGCCAAGGACGACGGCAGTGTTCTGCAAATACTTATTCCGTCGCTTGCCTATGGTGCCACGTTCTATCTGCATGATCATGACGGCCGGGTACAATTTTACAAATCTTTTTTCACCAATATGGCTGCCACCCAGGCGCTCAAACACGCCATTAGCAAGACACGCCCAAACGGCCGGGATAATAACTCCTTCCCGTCGGGTCACACCTCTGCGGCCTTCCAGGGCGCTGCCTTTGTGCATAAAAGGTACGGGTTTAAGTACGCTGCTGCCGCCTACCTGGGTGCGTCTTATGTTGGCTGGAGGCGGGTGGCAACTAAAAATCACTTTACCATTGATGTTGTTGCGGGCGCCGCCATCGGCGTGGCCAGCAGTTTTATTTTTACCCGGCCTTACAAGGGTTTTGTGGTCACGCCGCTGGCTGATAATGGTTTTTATGGGGTCGCTCTGAGCAAGCAGTGGTAACGTTTGTCCCTGCCAGACTGGCTGATGGTTTATTAAAAAATCCAGTAGTGCTCAACCAGGTTTTGTACACCCGCTGCTACAGCGCGCGGCATAGAGGCCAACACGTCCACGGTCTCAAGCAGCTTCAGTTCATTGTTCCACAAGTGTTCGACTTCGTCGGGCGGTATGCAAAACGGTGGCCCTTCCATCACGTCGGGTTCAAATTTGAGGGTCACCAGCAGGCCCTTGCGCTTGTCGCTCAAAAGCTTCCTGCAGGCTTTGATGTAGGGGGCACGCATGTCATGTGGCAGGGCCACCAACGCCCCACGGTCATAGAGGCTTGCCATGCGCGGGCCGTTGTAGTCAGCGGCCAATTGGATGAAATCAGTGAGAAATAGTCGGATGTTGCGATCGACGGCGCGGTAACAAGGGTGCCCATACGCTTCGATCTTCTCCCAGGCAAGATCGTTTTCGCGGAAGAAATCGAGCACCGCCGACTCGATGAATTCAACACCGATCACATCGAGGCCACGTGCTTCCAGCCACAGCAGGTCAAGGGTTTTACCACACAGGGGCACCAGCACCGTGCTGCCGGCTTCGAGTTCGGGCCAGTGCTTCTCCAGGGCAGCGTGGATGTCGGCCTGGTGAAAGCCGATGTTGCCCTCGTTCCAGGTCTTGATCCAGAAGTTGATACGCATATTTATGGGGTCAGGTACATTTAAATCAGCAAGAAGGGTGCGCGTTAAGGATCATCGTTGAATTAAATGTACCTGACCCCTTAACGGTTTTGCGTATACCCACAGGCGATTCCAGAGATGATGATCTTCTGCACATTGGAGGTGCCCTCCACGACCTGTAGCGATTTGGCGTCCCGGTAAAAGCGCTCGGCCGGGTACTCGGATGAAAATCCGTAGGAACCGAAAATTTTCATACACTCGTTGGCAGCGTGCACGGCCGCTTCCGAGGCGGCCAGTTTACCCACCGAGGTCTCATACTGATTTGGCTTGCCCTGGTCCTTCAGCCAGGCCGCGTGGTAGACCAGCATCTGCGCGGCCTTGTGTTCCACCACCATCTCGGCTATCTGCGCCTGGATCATCTGGTGTTTCGAGATGGGTTTACCGAACTGCGTGCGTTCATTGGCATAGTTGATTGCAAGATCCAGTGCCCCACCGGCACAACCCAGGGCACCCGCGGCGCAACCGATACGCGTGTTGCCCAATTGCCACATACACATCTTGAAGCCGTTGTTGAGTTCACCGAGCAGGGCGTCTTTGGGGATCTTCGCGCCTTCGAATATAAATTCGCCGGTCGGTGAGCAGTGCAGCCCGAGCTTGGTCTCGATTGGCCTGGCGGTGCAACCTTCCAGGTTCCTGGGCTCCAGGATAAAGCAGGACATACCCTTGTTGCCCTTTTCCTTATCGGTGTAGGCATACAGCAAACCGGCGTCGCCGACATGCGCATTGGTGATCCACAACTTGTTGCCGTGTAGTTCCCAGTGGTCGCCCCGGTCGATGGCGTAGGTGCTCATACTCGCCACGTCGGAACCTGTATTGGGTTCGGTCATGGCGAAAAAGCCGATTTTTGTACCGTCAATCCAGCCGGGGATGTATTTCTCTTTCTGCGCGTCGGTTCCCCACCTGGCCACGGACAGAGGCGCACCCAGGTTCTGCATATTGAACGGCAGACGCCAGGAGGCCGACACCTTGGCGATCTGTTCCGCCATCAGCACGGATTCAAGGTAACCCATACCGTTACCACCCAGTTCCTCGGGTAGTACGCAGGAGAGGAAGCCCAGTTCACCCATCAGTGCGACCCTTTCGGTGCGGAACTCGTGGTTCTTTTCCTCTTCCTCCAGCGTCGGCGCGATCTCTTCGAGGGCAAAACGACGGGCCGTGTCCTGTACCAGTTGTTGCTGTTCTGTCAGTTCAAAATTCATGGCGCTTCCGGATCACGCTTCTTCGATGATCATCAGGACATCGTCGTCTTCGACCGTGTCACCTTTTTTAACCCTGATCTCGGATATGGTGCCATCGCAGGGTGCGTACACCGGGTTTTCCATTTTCAGCGCTTCGATGATGACCAGTTCGTCGTCTTCTTCGACCGCTTCACCGACTTCGACGAGTACCTGCCAGATGTTTCCGGCCAATGGAACCAGGACTTGTGTAGCCATAATGTTCTTCCTATTTCAAGAGTGATATGAATATGCCGGCGGCGATGACAGTACCGATCACACCGGCGATGTTGGGGCCCATGGCAAACATGAGCAGGTAGTTTTTCTTGTCCGCCTGGGCACCAATTTTTTGCACGACGCGCGCTGCCATGGGTACGGCGGATACCCCGGCTGCACCGACCAGTGGATTGATTTTATTGCTGGTGAAAAGGTTCATGAGCTTGGCCAGCAGTATACCGCTTGCGGTGCTGACCATGAATGCAAACAAACCCAAAAAGAAGATAAAAAGCACCTCCCTGCGTAAAAAGAGTTCCGCATTCATGGTTGCGCCGACACTGAGACCAAGAAAGATGGTGACGATGTTCATCAACGCGTTTTGCGATACCTCATTCAAACGCTCGACGACCTTGGATTCGCGAAACAGGTTGCCGAGCATGAACATCGCGATCAGCGGTGCCGATGCCGGCACCAGCAGTATGATCACCAGGGTGGCGATAAACGGGAAAAACAGTTTCTCCCGGGCGCTCACCTTACGGCCTTTTTTCATCCTGATCTTGCGCTCGGCATCGGTGGTCAACAGTTTCATGATGGGTGGCATGATGATTGGCACCATCGCCATGTAGGAATAGGCTGCGACCGCGCAGGCGCCCAGCAGTTGTGGTGCCAGCTTGGCGGCCAGGTAAATCGTAGTCGGTCCGTCCGCACCACCGATGATGCCAATCGTGGCGGCTTCTTGCAGACTGAAACCCATGGAATAGGCCACAAAAAATGTTAGGTAAACACCCACCTGGGCGGCCGCTCCGAGAAAGATCAGGCGGGGTTGGGCCAGGATCGCGCCAAAATCCGTCAGTGCCCCGAGACCGAGGAAAATCAGCGGTGGGATGATCTCCCACTCAACACCGTAATGGTAGAAACGCCAGAGCAGGCCCACACCCGGCTCCATCAAATAGGTGAGCGGCAGGTTGGTGACGAGAATCCCGAAACCGATGGGTAACAGCAGCAGTGGTTCGTATTGTTTGTTGATCGCGAGGTACACCAGCACCAGGCCAATCACCCACATGAATACCATGCCGGGGGTCAGCGCCAGCAGACCCATGTTTGTGAAAAATTCCATACTTATTTTTCCGCCATGCTTTTTTTTACTTTGGGGCCGTTTCGCGATTGGCCAGCAGCTTGTTGATCTTGATCGCCACGTAAAGAACCGCCAGGCCGATAAAGACTCCGGAAATGCCATTGACAAATATTTCGAAAGCTGCCTCCATGGCTTAACCCTTTATACTACGTGGCAGCAGCATCTGGTGACGGGGACAGATGGACTTCGGATTCTGGTAGGCGGCACCGGCAAAAGCTTCCAGGTAGCCACGCAGGTCACTGAGCTTCACGACCTCGTCGACCAGGCCGTATCGCGCACAATAGTCCGGTTGTGAGTGGTCTTTGTAATGCTGGGCCAGCGTGTTCATTTTATCGGCGATGGGTTGCAGCGGTCGACCGGCGTCCTTTTCTTTCATGGCACGCCTTGAGTAGGTCGCCACCGCCGCGGTCTCGCCGTGCATGACGAAAATTTCGGTGGCTGGTGTGCCGAGCGTGAATGCGTTGTGGCGATTCGCGGTGGGGCCACCCAGAACATAATGCGCAGCTGCGGTGCCCTTACGCAGCACCACCAGCATCATGGGCACATCGGTTTGCTGGATCGAATAAATCAGTGATTGGCCCAGCCCGAGTAGTTCTGCTTTTTCCGCGAGGTCACCAACATCGATACCGGAGGTGTCCTGGAACCAGATGAGCGGGACCCGGTCACGGCCACACAGGGTTACGAATTCGCTCATTTTGATCAGACCCTGGCGGTAGAGTTTGCCACCCATGCCCGGGTATTCGGCATACTCCGGATAGCCTTTGCCGAGGTATCCCTGGCGATTACCGATACAACCGACGAGCATACCGTCGAGCTTGCACAGACCGGTGTACATCTCCGGGCCGTAATCGGGTTTGAACTCCATGTGCTCGCTGCCATCGACCAAACGGGCCAGCACCTCATCAAAGTTGTAGACCTCTTTCGGGTTGGCCGGCAGCAATGAGTACAGGTCCTCGACCGGGAACGCCGGGGCTTTCGGGGTTGCGACACGAAAGAATTCGGGTTTATAGGCAGGGATTGCCAGCATGAACTCCTTGAGCCCATCCAGCACACCGGTTTCCTCCTCGTAGACACGTGTAAAAAATCCGGTTTCATCGAAATGAGTTGCCACCGTTCCGGGTGGTTTGGCGCTGAACTCACGGGTTTTTTCGATCAGTTCTTCGAGCATTTCAACATCGAAACCGCCGCGTGGGGCCATACCGGACACGATACCCACGCCACCCACTGCAATATTGGCGTTCTTGTGGGCGATGAGGATGGTGGGGCTGATGCTCTGGTAGCCGCCACCGGCCGGATTGGTGCCGTAGATACCTGCCAGTATCGGGACACCGGCCTGGTTGAGCTCCGCATGGCGATAAAAGGGCGTACCCGCGCCACGCCGGTTGGCGTAAAACTTTTCCTGCTCCGGTAACTTGGCGCCACTGCAATTGACCAGCCAGACGAGCGGGATGTTCAGACGTTTGGCCAGATCGGTTACACGTAAAATGTTTTCCGACTGCCCGGGTAACCAGGCGCCAGCCATGACCTTGTTATCAAAGCCGATCACAACGGCCCAGCGACCCTCGACTCTGGCCAGGCCATCCACCACGTTGGTCGTGCCTTCGATATTATCGAGCGGGTTATAGGTGCTGTGCAGTGGGTGCCAACTGCCTTCGTCGACCAGGTACTCGATCCTCTGCCAGACGGTCATCACACCACGCTGGTTGATTTTTTCGGTCGGAAAACCGGCGGCCTCGACGTTTTTCTTCAGTTGCGTTGTTGTTTGCTCGGTTTGTTTGAGTTGTTCAGCGCTCTGAACCGCACGCTTGATACGTCCTTCTTTGAGCGTTTTACCAAAACGCTCCATGTTTTCAAAATAGGGCTTCATTCGGTTGGGTCCTTGGCAGGAAATACGTGGTCAAAACCACTACAAAATTATCTGAAGTGACGTTATTCTTTGTATCGGATAGTATCAAACAGCCCGCGTCCGGGCAATGAAACTTCGCCGTAAATTACAACATATCCGGGCACACCGTGCCTGTATGTTGCTGCAATGTGACATGGATGACAGCGCACGTCATTGCGCAGATTTACGGGGCGTACGCTCGTACCTCTTTTTCAGCGCTTTATGTCTGAATACGAGACCGGAAAGTGCCGTGAACAAGGCCACCGTACCCAGGATGACCGCCAGACGAATCCAGGGCAAACCAAATTCCATCCGCATATGCACAAGTGACAACAGTGTGCGCAGCCATTCGAGTGCGCCGAGCAATAACACCACCTGGATCAGGCGGGGTAACCAGGCTTGTTTTATCACCAGCAACAACAACAGCAGAACAAACATGACCATCACCAGGGCAAGCTGACCGGCACGGTAAAAATGTGCGGCCAGCAACACGAAACTGATGATGACGGGAGACAGTCTGAGAGCATTCATGAGTTCATAGCTGTTATAGGTTCAGTGTGGATGTCATGCAATACCGGCAACGCGCGTCCTGACTTCCTCGCCCAGTGCCAGGCAGGCTGTAAGGCCCGGTGATTCTATACCGAACAGTTGAATGATACCCGCAATTCCATGCTCTTCTGGTCCTGAAACCAGGAAATCTGCAAACGCTTCATCCGGCCCCGCCAGTTTTGGCCGCACACCGACATAGGCTGGCTGCAAGCGTGTCTCATCGAGGTCCGGATACCAGCGCCTGATGGCTGTGATAAAACGTGCTTTACGACTCTCGTCAAAACGGTAGTCGACGCCATCGCAATACTCGATGTCTGGACCAAAGCGAGTTTGGCCGGACAGGTCGAGCGTCGCGTGAACACCCAACCCCCCGGCGGCAGGCAACGGGTACACCAGGTGCCGAAAGGGTGGCCGGCCAGGGTAGCTGAAGTAGTGCCCGCGGGCATAATACTGATGCGGGATAGTATCTTCGGGCAGACCGTCGATACTGCGGGCTACAGCGGTGGCGTGCAAACCCGCTGCGTTGATAACCAGCGCTGCCTCGAGACCATCACTTCCGGAAATACCATTGTCTTCGTTTTTGACCCGCAAGCAGCAACCATGATCACGCGCCTCACCCGCCGTCACCCTGGCGTTGCATAGCACCGTTCCACCGGCTGCTTCAAGGTCGGCCTGCAGGGCCAGAAGCAGGGCATGGCTGTCGATGATACCGGTATCGGGCGAGAAGAGGGCCGCGACGGCCCTGATACCGGGTTGTATGTGTTTGAGCCGGGTACGTCCAATGGACTCGATGCCTGTCACACCGGCAGCGATTGCATTGCTGTGGATGA
>CAZYVH010000038.1:18548-25683 GCA_964650905.1 uncultured Wenzhouxiangellaceae bacterium
CGTCCAATGGACTCGATGCCTGTCACACCGGCAGCGATTGCATTGCTGTGGATGAATTCCAACCTGGGTATCTGTGCCTCGCTGTTGGCCACGACCAGCTTTCCGCAACATCGCCGGGTGATACCCCGGGTGTCGCAGTATGCCTTTAACAGCCGGTGACCGCGGATACAGGTTTTTGCCTTCAAGGATGCGGGTGGATAGTAAATACCCGCGTGCAATACTTCCGATGAACGGCTCGAGGTCTCCATGCCGATTGCTCTGTTGGCCTCCAGCACCATGACCTCACGTCCGGCCCGTGCCAGGGCCCGCGCTACGGCCAGGCCGATCACACCTGCGCCGATGACAACGGTATCCATTTTGTACCTGGACATGGGTTTATTTTATGGTAAAAATCGGGTGCCTGTACATACGTGCCATGGATAGAATACGCACGGTTTGCGTTTTGCAGAATGAACGCAAAAAAAAACGCCGGAATAGGCTCCGGCGTTTTATTTATAACAAATTTTTTTACTGTGCTGCGAAATAGGCGGCCAGGTTTGCAATGTCATCGTCACTCAGGCCAATGGCCATGGGCGACATGGTTGGATCCTTGCGGCTACCGTCGCGAAAGTCGGTGATCTGCTTGGCAAGATACTGTTCCTGCTGACCGGCGAGGTTGGGCCATAAGGGGTTAATACTGACACCCGCCTGGCCATGGCAGGCCGCACAGACTGCAGATTTGGCTTTTCCGGCGGCGACATCGCCAGCCATTGCCGGTGCGGCGACAAAGACAAGCAGCAGGAGTATGGAAGTTAAAAGTGATTTCATAGCAGTTTTCTCCGGTAAAACTTAATTAGAGGTTGGAAGGTTGCGTTTGAATTTATATTGGGGTTGAGCGCTATATTTTACAAGAAAAATATGAGCAAGTAATGTGAAAAATTGTAAGCGGGCAACACGGGCCAGTCCCCGGGGGTGGTGCGGTTATTGTTGCGTTTCCTGCTGCTTGGTCTCAGCATCTGCCGGTGGGGCTTCAGGTTTATCGGCTGGTGTTGTCGACTCGTCAGCAGTGGGTGTCTCGATGCTGGCATCGGCCGCCAGCAAACTGCGTGTGTCGGGTATGGATAGAAAACCACCTGAAATCTCAGTAATTGAATCGGAGTCCGGTGAGGGTGCACTCACCAGAAATAATGTGGTCGTCAACAGAACGGTTGCTTTCATGCCGTTACGTCCTTGTATTAGCCTTACAAAACAGGTGGTTGTCTATAGACAAGTACCTGCCGGTCAATTTCAGTAATCCTTCTAAAATCGATACCGGCCGTTTAGTATATCAAATTCCTGGCTGAGAACAAAACCAGATTTTACAAGCGAATGATACCGCTCTTCGTTGCGACCAGGACCAAGTCGGCCCCGCGTAGCGCGAACAACCCACAGGTGACCACCCCGGGTAAGTTGTTGATGGCTTTTTCCATACCGCTGGGATCGATGAGGTCCAGGTTATGGACATCCAATATGCAATTGCCATTATCGGTCACAAAGCCTTCCCGCCATACCGGCTGACCACCGAGCGCCACCAGTTTGCGCGCCACCAGGCTGCGCGCCAGCGGGATGACTTCAATGGGTAGTGGAAATCTGCCAAGCACCTTGACCTGTTTGCTTTGATCGGTGATACAGATGAACTTTCTGCTTGCCTGGGCGACAATTTTTTCACGTGTTAACGCGCCGCCACCACCTTTAATAAGGCGGCGGTGTGAATCAAACTCATCCGCGCCATCAATATAGACATCCAGGTCACCCGTCTGGTTGAGGTCACGAACCTCAATACCAATATGGTTGAGTAGTCTGCTTGTGGCCTCTGAACTCGAGACCGCCGCTTCGATGCGTTTGTCACTGCTTGCCAGCGCCGCAATGAAGCAATTGACCGTGCTGCCGGTACCGACACCGATAACGCTGTCATTGCGTACAAAATCCAGTGCGGCTTCACCGACAAACCGCTTCAATTCGTCCTGGTTCATGCGGTCTGCAAACCCAGGATGTAATCCCATTGGGCGGTTGTAAGGGGAATGACCGATAGACGGTTGCCGCGCCGAACCAGTGGCAGATCACCCAGCGCTTCAAGGTGTTGTTTTATGGCTTTCAGCGTGATGGGATTTTTCAGCTTATTGAGCAGACGGATATCGACCAGGTACCAACGTGGATTATCAGGATTGCTTTTCGGGTCATAGTACTTCGAGCCCGGGTCAAAAGCCTCAGGGTCCGGGTAGGGCAGCGAGGCCACTTCCGCCGTGCCAACAATGGCTGGGAACTCTGTGTTGGAGTGATAAAAAAACACCTTATCCCCAATTTGCATCATATCGCGTATGAAGTTACGTGCCTGGTAGTTGCGGACGTGTTTCCAGTAGCGGGTTTGATCGGGGCAATCCGCCAGGTCATCGATGCTGAAAACAATGGGTTCACTTTTTACCAGCCAGTAGCGCATACAACTCTCCATTTCAAGTCAGCTATTTTGCCTGTTTAGTCCACAAACGCCAACCACCCATGCTCATTGACAATGCCGTGTAACGGAATGTCCCAGTCATCGCTATTAATCTGTTCAATTTCCTGGATGCTGTAAGCGGCCCCGAGTCTGAGTGGCCGAGATGAATCTCTGAGCGGTTCGAGGTACCGGTCATAGTAGCCGGCGCCCATACCCAGGCGGTTACCGCAGCGGTCATATGCAAGCAGCGGTACGATCAATATATCAATGTCAGGTGGTGATACCACTCCGCCTTCCTGCGGTTCGAGGATGCCATAACTGTTGCGCTGCATCTTTGATTCCGGCTGCCATGCCTTGAATGCCATGCTCTTGATTGGCCCGGCTGAAATCACCGGCAGGGCGAGTGTTATACCGTAGTCAGTAAGATGTCTGAAAACCGGGGTGATATCGGCTTCGCCGTCAAAGGGTGAGTAAGCGGCTACCAACTGCGGTTCGCGGCTTGCAATCAGATTCAGCAGGTGCCGGCAGATAGCGTGATCCAGGGCACTGCGTTGCTGCGTAGCAAGGTTGCGTCGCAAGTGGCGTTGTTGCCGACGTAATACCCCCTTGGAATGCAATTTATTCATAGGGATTCATGGGGGAATATTTGCAATGGCACGGACAGGGAAAAACCCTCCGTGGATGCCGCTGCAGGCCTGATGACCTTGAACCGAAGGTTCAGGTGGGACGGCGCTCCTCGCTTAAGGCTTTTCGCGCTTTGGCGAACATGCACACCAGCATGAGGTTTTGCCATCCCCAGGTTGTCAATTAGGGACAAGGCATCTATCAGACCAACTGGCCAGCACCACAGAGGGCAGCTCAATTCTATCCCATTTGACTTTCAAGTGCATCATCCAGCTCGTCGGCGAGCATGCGGATGCGAGTATCCACCTTGTCCACCCGCAGTTGTTCGTGCTGTTCCATCCTCAGCACTTCAGCGGCGAGGTTAAGCGCCGTCATAACGGCGATACGCTCCAGGGTCATCAGTCGGCCAGCCCCCTTGATGGCACGCATACGCTCGTTCAGATACCCGGCTGCATCATGCAGTGCCTGGCGCTCATGTGGCTGGCAGGTGAACTGGTATTCATGATCCAGTATGGATACCGAGATAGGTTCAGGTGTGTTTTCCATGGTTGCGAATACGAGGGCCGTGTCGACTCAGGTTTGCTCCAGGCCTTTGAGCCGGTGGATCATGGCTTCAACCTTGATGCGGGCCTCATCGTTTTTGGCCACCAGTGATGCACGCTCCGTCACCAGTGATTCCTGGCGGGTGTGTAGTGAACGATTTTCTTCACGTAGTTTCCGGATTTGGCTGAGTAATGTTTGTAGTTGTTTTTCAAGCCTTTGCAGGTCTTTGTCTGTTTTTTCTAAGGAATCCATGACAACACTATAATTTGACAAGGAATAAGGGTCAATCTGCAAAGTGTGTTTATTGGTAATTTTATTCTGCCGCTGTGAAGCTTGTGGCCTAACTGATAACATCGCTTTTCCTAAGCACCCGTTAGCGCCTGAGACAGAGTAAAGCGCATGAGCATCGCCCGCCTGCCTGATTTTGAACACGTCCTGGCCATTGCACAGGGCAACCTGGATGCCGCCGAACTGGCCGAATGCCACGGGGTTGCCTGTGGATTGTTGTGTCGTCAGGCTGATGCCGGTGTGGATGTGTTTGTCGGTTTGCTGGATATGCTCGAACTGGTCAGCTCACCGGGCACTGGCTTGAAAATATCGCTACAGGAATTGTTGAGTTCAACCCGCGAGCAACTGGTGGATGAAGACATGGCTATGAATCTGTGGTTGCCCGGCGATGGAGAAGCGTTGGAAGACCGTACCGCGGCATTGGCGCAATGGTGCAGTGGCTTCCTGGCGGGTCTTGGCAGCAGTGGTGATGACATGCTCCAGACCCTGTCGGATGACGCCACAGAGGCACTCCGGGATCTGCAACAGATTGCCGCTGCCGATGTCACGGACACCCGGGGCAGCGAAGAAGATGAAAACGCGTTCGTAGAGATCGTTGAGTACATTCGGGTGGTTACGCTGATGATCAGGGAAGACCTGCGTGGTCCGGATAGCCAGGATATGATCCATTAAAAAAACAGGAAGGGTATTGAATCTGACATGATCAAACAGAAAGAATATGCTCGGCGACGACATGAGCTGATGGGTATAGCCGGTGACGGGGCAGTCATCATTGCACACAGCGCTGTGCACAAGATCCGTAACAACGATGTTCACTACCCGTATCGTCAGGACAGCGATTTTATGTACCTGAGTGGATTTTCAGAACCGGATGCCATGCTGGTATTGTTACCCGATGGCAAAGATGGCCAGTCAATCCTGTTTTGTCGCGAGAAGGATTCGACGCGCGAAATGTGGGATGGTTCCATGACGGGTGTCGCCGTTGCGGCTGAGCGTTTTGGTTTTGATGAGGCTTTCCCGATCAGCGAAATGGCAACACGTCTGCCACGGTTAATGCGGGGCCGTGACAGGGTTTACCATGACCTTGGCAAAGACACGGATTTTGACCATCAACTGATTGGTTGGTTGAACGATTTCCGTAGCAGGACACGTAAAAAATTCCAGGCGCCCGATGAAATCGTTGCGCTGGATCACAGCCTGCACGAGATGCGGTTGTTCAAAAGCCGCGCTGAAATTTCCGCCATGCGCAAGTCCGCGCGTGTCGCGGCCAATGCGCATCGGCGGGCCATGCAAATCTGTAAACCGGGCATGAACGAAGCGGATGTACATGCCGAACTATTGCATGCTTTTACCCGCCAGAAGACCGAAGTTTCCTATATTCCCATTGTCGCCGGGGGCGCTAATGCCTGTGTGCTGCATTACATTGCCAACCGTGATACGCTCGATGATGGCGAGTTGCTGCTGATCGATGCAGGCGCGGAGTACGATGGCTATGCTTCCGACATCACCCGTACATTTCCGGTCAATGGACATTTCAGTGGTGAGCAAAAAGCACTTTACGAGGTCGTACTGACGGCCCAATTGGCGGCGATTGAGAACGTGCGTTCCGGAAACCCCTTCGAGTATGTGCATGAGACGGCCGTGCGTGTTGCCACAGAAGGTATGCTGGACCTGGGTATTTTGAAAGGTGATCTTGAAGAGATTCTTGAAGAGGAATATTTCAAGGATTATTACGTGCACAATACCGGTCACTGGCTGGGTCTGGATGTCCACGATGTCGGCGAATACGAAATTGATGGTCACTCACGTGTACTGGAACCTGGTATGGTCATGACTGTGGAACCGGGCATCTATATCCCGGCATCGGCGACCTCGGTTGACAAAAAGTGGCGTGGTATCGGCATTCGCATTGAAGACGATGTGGTGGTGACTAAAGATGAAGCCGATATACTGACCTCTGATATCTGTAAATCCATCGAGGACATTGAGTCCTTGATGGCCTGATCCGGCATGCGGCAGGATTGTGACATCGTAATTGTCGGTGGTGGTCTGGCGGGCGCCAGCCTTGCCATTGCTCTGGCACCGCTGGGTTATGACATCAGGGTGGTCGAGGCAGTGGAGTCCAGGGCAGCCGAACAACCCAGTTATGACGACCGCACACTGGCGGTCAGTCACAGTTCCTGTGGCATCCTCAAAGCCATTGGTTTGTGGGAATCGCTCAGTGCGGATGCAACCGCCATCCGCAAGGTCATCGTTAGCGAGTTGCACCGCCCGGGCAAGGTCGTGCTTGACCCGGCTGAGCTTGGTCTGACGGAGTTCGGACACGTGGTGGAAGCCCGTCGTTTCGGTGTGAGTGTCATGCATCAACTCGGGCAAACCAAAAACATTGAATTTATCTGTCCCGCCACCGTCAAGGGCATTAAGCCGGAAAAAGATGCATTGTCTTTGAATCTGGATTCCACTTCCGGACCACACCGTCTGACCGCGCGCCTGGTGGTGGCGGCTGACGGTGCCAATTCGTTCATCCGCAGGTTCTTGCAGATACCCACCCGTAGCCACGACTATGGACAAACGGCCATTGTCTGCAATATAACGCCACAGCACCGTCATGAGGGACGGGCTTTTGAGTGTTTTACACCAACCGGACCCTTCGCTGTGTTGCCGCACGTCGGCACACGTTGTGGCCTGGTGTGGTCGGTTGCCAGCGATCAAGCCGAGTCAGTACTTGCACTTGAAGATGACGAGTTCCTGCAACAGGCGCAGCAACGCTTTGGTACACCATTGGGTAACTTGCAAAAGGCCGGCAGACGCTCGGCCTATCCATTGAAACTGGTGCGGGCACAACAGGATGTCCATGAGCGTGTCGTTATCCTGGGCAATGCAGCGCACGCTATCCATCCGGTCGGGGCACAGGGTTTCAACCTGGCATTGAGAGATGCCGCCGTACTGGCAGAGGTGCTGGCCGATGGTGATGTCGCACGCGAGGATCCGGGAAAGGCCGGCCTGCTGCGACAATACAGCCGTTGGCGTAAACCGGACCAGCGCGGCACCATTGCCTGGTCTGACTCTCTGGCGAGGGTTTTTTCCCATCCATCCGTGCTGGTCGCCGGCTTGCGCACCACCGCTCTGATGGCGCATGCCCTGTCGCCTGCATTGCGGCGGCGACTGGCCAACCGGTCCATGGGCTACCGTGGCAGGGTACCCCGACTGGCGCTGGGTGAACCGTTC
>CAZYVH010000039.1:0-24841 GCA_964650905.1 uncultured Wenzhouxiangellaceae bacterium
GTGCGCGCATGAAACGACCCGGACAGGGTGTCCTGATCATGGCGGGCGGCACCGGTGGTCATATTTTCCCGGGTCTGGCGGTCGCCTCGGCCCTCAAGGCACAAAACGTACCGGTCCGTTGGCTGGGAGCCGTGGGTGGAATGGAGGTAAGCCAGGTTACTGCAGCGGGTATTGATCTTGAACTTGTCAGGATCAGCGGTCTGCGTGGCAAAGGCCTCATGCGCTGGCTGATCATGCCTTTGATGCTGATCCGTGCTGTCTGGCGCACACGGCACCTGTTGGAGATCAACCGGCCAAGCTGCGCCGTCAGTTTTGGAGGTTATGTGGCGGCACCAGGTGGTATTGCAGCCTGGACAAAAGGCATTCCAGTGCTGGTACACGAGCAGAACCGCGTGCCGGGGTTGACCAACAGGCTGCTGGCTCACATCGCCAGGAAAATATTGCAGGGCTTTCCTGGCACGTTTTCGGCCTTACTCAAACCAATCGATTGTGGTAACCCTGTGCGCAGTGCGGTCGCCGCTCTTCCCACACCACATATACGTATGGCTGGGCGTAACGGATCGCTAAGACTACTCATCACGGGTGGCAGCCAGGGTGCGCAGGTATTGAACCAGTTGGTACCGACAGCATTGGGGCTGCTGGCGAGTGATATCCAGGTCGAAGTACGACACCAGTGTGGTGCCGGACATGAACAGGACACCCTGGCGATCTATGCGGGCGCTGGAGTGAGCGCACAGGTGCTGCCTTTTATCGAAGATATGGCCGCAGCCTATGCATGGGCTGACCTCGTCATTTGCAGGTCAGGTGCTTTGACGGTGGCAGAACTGGCGGCTGCCGGTCTGGGATCGGTACTGGTACCGTTTGCCCATGCGGTCGACGATCACCAAACGCGTAACGCTGAGTACCTTGCGGCGGCTTGTGCAGCGGTCATTTTACCGCAGCCTTCACTGGATGCAAAAGTCATGGCTAATACCTTGCAAACATTACTCACCGATCGCAAAACGCTGCTGGACATGGCATGTGCTGCACGACAACTTGCGCTGCCGGATGCCGCCGCCAAGGTCGCTGCAGCCTGTACCCAATGGCTGGGTAAATGACCAGGTACAGTGACCATTTGCGACCCATGCGCCGTATCCGGCGGGTACATTTTGTCGGTGTGGGCGGTGCCGGCATGAATGGTATCGCAGAAGTCGTAGCTGGTCAGGGATTTGAGGTCAGTGGCTGCGATATTCGGCAATCAAGGACGACGCATCATCTGGAAAAGTTGGGGCAAAAAATTTATACCGGTCACGATGCTAAACACATCGAGGGTGCTGATGTGCTGGTGGTGTCCACGGCCGTACCGAATGATAACCCCGAGGTGATGGCGGCAAGGGCAGCACGAATTCCAGTCGTTCCAAGGGCTGAAATGCTGGCCGAATTGATGCGTTTTAAACGTGGTATCGCGGTAGCCGGCACACATGGCAAAACCACCACTACAAGTCTGACCGCCAGCCTTCTGGGTGAGGCCGGTCTCGACCCGACCTTCGTCATTGGTGGTGTGCTGAATGCCTGGGGCAGCAACGCCAGGTTAGGCAAAGGAGAGTACCTGCTTGCTGAAGCCGATGAAAGTGACGGCTCCTTCCTGCTGTTACAACCGATGATTGCGCTGGTTACCAATATCGACAAAGACCACCTGGAAAGCTATGAAAACAGCTTTGAAAATCTTAAAAAAGCATTCCTGGAGTTTTTGCACCATTTGCCATTTTATGGTACCGCCGTGTTGTGTATTGATGATCCGCAAGTACGGACCCTCCTGCCTCAGGTCAGCCGTGCCGTGGTGACTTTCGGTTTATCCCGGGAAGCGGATATACATGCCACAGACCTCAGGCAGGAGGGCCGTAACATGTCCTTCAGGGTCCATTTGCCCGCAGCCGCACAAGCACTGGACGTTGTGATCAACCTACCCGGTTTGCACAATGTCCGTAACGCACTCGGGGCGATAGCGGTGGCCTGGGAGATTGGCCTCGATGTTGCAGCGATCATTGATTGCCTGGGGGAATTCAAAGGTGTTGGAAGACGCTTTGCGGAGATTGGTGAATTGGCCATGGACGGTGGCAGTGTACTGGCCATTGAAGACTATGGGCACCACCCCGCTGAACTGGAGGCGACCATTGTTGCGGCACGTCAGGGTTGGCCACAACGGCGCATCGTCGCCGCATTTCAACCACATCGCTATACACGTACAGCCGCCCTGTTTGATGAATTCAGTCGTGTGCTGTCAAGTGCCGATGCAGTTGTGCTGACCGATGTCTATGCGGCCGGCGAAACCGCCATTGAAGGTATCGATAGCGCCGCCCTGTGTAATTCCATCCGCGTCCGCGGCAAGGTTGACCCGGTATTGGTGGCCGATGTCAGTGAATTGGTCATGTCATTGCCGGCCGTCCTGCAAACAGGTGACCTGTTGCTGTTGATGGGTGCGGGCAGTATTGAAGGGGTTGCCCTGCAACTTCGTGAAACCGGCTTTGGGCAGGGTTCAGCCAAATGAGTACGTACACGCCAACGAAGATTTCCAATCCCGGTCTCTTTGGCCGCGTTGGTTTGCTGGTTGGTGGTGACAGCGCGGAACGGCAAGTCTCACTGGATGGCGGACGGGCGGTTTTGGCAGCGCTTGAGCGTAAGCATATCAGCTGCCAGGTGTTTGATGGTAGCGCACCTTTGTTTGAGGCGATCTCTGAGGGCCGGATCGATCGCGTGTTCAACCTGATGCATGGCCCGGGCGGTGAGGACGGTGCCATCCAGGGTGCCTTGCAGTTGATGCATATACCGGTCACTGGCACAGGCTTACTGGGTTCTGCACTGAGCATGGACAAAGTCAGGTCAAAATGGGTTTGGGAACGACTGGGTATCCACACACCACCCTTTACCCTGTTGAGGAAATATGAGGAACCTGCGGTTGATTTGGTGGAGCACTGGGGTCTGCCGTTGTTTGTCAAGCCTGCCGGATTGGGCTCCAGCATCGGTATTACCAAGCTGGTTGAAGCAACTGACCTGGCCGGGGCCATTGGGCTGGCACGACAATACAGTGACAACGTCATTATTGAGCCGGAAGTTAAGGGTGACGAGTATTTTGTTGGGATTGTGGGAGATGTGGCCTTGCCCCTGATCCGAATTTCGACACCACGCAGTTTCTACGACTACACGGCCAAATACGAGTCGGACGATACACGCTACTTTTGTCCCTGCGGTTTGCCCGAGGATGCTGAGAGATCTGCCCAGACCCTTGCGCTGCAAGCCTTTGAGGCACTTGATTGCAGCGGCTGGGGACGAGTGGACTTTATTTTGGACAAAGCCGGGCGGACGTGTTTCCTGGAGGTCAATACAACCCCTGGGATGACGGCTCATAGCCTGGTACCGCAGGCCGCCGCTCAAGCAGGTATCGGTTTCGATGATTTGGTCTGGAGAATCCTGGAGAGCAGTCTGTGAATTTTGGGACCAGCCAGGCACTGCGTTCCAGCAACCGGGGGTTCAGCGCCGCCATCGTACTCGTTCTATTGCTGTTCTTACTGGCCAGTGCTGGTATTGGGTGGGTCTACAACGGCATGACTACCCAGGAGCGCTGGCCAATACTCTGGCTCGAAATCGACGGGCCTTTTGAGCGGGTCAGTGCCGAGCAGTTGCGCGCCAGGCTTGCACCACTGGCTGGCGGTAGTTTCTTCACAGTCGATGTTAGCAAGCTACGGGCCGCTGTTGCTGATATGGCATGGGTTGCCGATGTGACCATAAACAAGCGTTGGCCTGACACGATCCATGTGTCGGTACGCGAATATACACCCCTGGCCCATTGGATAGATGGTTCACTGGTGGCTGCAAACAGTCATGCCTTCAGGGTACCGGCAGCAGATGATATTCAGGGCTTTCCCTGGTTGGAGGGTCCGCCGAAGCAATTGGCGGTTGTGTATGAAAATTGGCAAAAAATTGACAGGAAACTGGTCACAATTGGGCAGCAGACGCAACGATTGAGTCTGGATCCGCGTGGATCCTGGTCAGTTTTGCTCACTGGCGGCACAGAGGTGCGATTGGGAAAGGGCGACATCTCTGAGAAACTGGACACGCTGATTGAGACGTGGGCCGGGCTCATGCAGGGAAAACAATTACCGCCGGTGGCCGTGGATTTACGTTATACCAATGGATTTGCTGTGTCATGGCCGAGTCAATCGGACAAAATTGTGGGGATTTATGTCGAAAAAAACTGAAAATTCACTGGTTGTGGGACTGGATATCGGTACCTCAAAAATTGTTGCCATTGTGGGTGAATTACAGACAGACGGGAGTGTGGAAGTCATCGGTCTCGGGTCTCATCCCTCCCGCGGTCTGCGGCGAGGCGTAGTGGTGGACATGACTTTGACGGAACAGGCCATACAACGCGCGGTTGAAGAAGCCGAGTTGATGGCCGGCTGTGAAATACACTCCGTGTTCGCGAGCATATCGGGCAACCATATGCGCAGTCTTAATTCAAACGGCACGGTGGCCATCAAGGACCGGGAAGTCAGTGAAGGTGACGTCGACCGGGTTCTGGAAGCCGCACGCGCGGTGCCGGTGGCCGCAGACCAGAAAATACTGCATGTACTGCCGCAGGAATATGTGCTGGATAATCAGGATGGTATTCGAAAGCCCATTGGCATGGCCGGTGTTCGGCTTGAATCCCATGTGCACGTGGTCACTGCTGCCCTGAGCGCGACCCAGAATTTGGGTAAATGCATTGCCCGTTGTGGCCTCAGCGTGGATGAATTGATCATGCAGTCTCTGGCTGCCAGCTACGCAGCGTTGAGCGAGGATGAAAAATCGTTGGGTGTCTGCCTGGTCGACGTGGGTGCGGGTACGACTGATATCGCGGTATTTTCCGATGGCGCCATCCGCCACACGGCCTGCATCCCGATCGCAGGTGGCCAGGTGACCAATGACATTGCGGTGGCTTTGCGTACCCCGACGCAACACGCTGAAGACATCAAAATCAAATATGCCTGCGCTCTGGAACAACTGGCTGGCAGAGATGAAAGCATCCGTGTACCCAGCGTCGGGGACCGCACTTCGCGACAACTCGCAAGACAAACCCTGGCGCAGGTGGTCGAGGCACGCTACCGGGAATTGTACGCCCTGATCCTGAACGAGTTGCGCCGCAGTGGCTTTGAAAACATGGTGGCCTCGGGCATGGTATTGAGCGGTGGCGCGGCGAAAATGGAAGGTGCAGTTGAACTGGCGGAAGAAATATTTCATATGCCGGTGCGTCTGGCAACGCCGCAATATGTGACCGGTCTTGCCGATGTTGTATCCAACCCGATACAGGCGACCGCTGTCGGTCTGCTTATATACGGCGCCCAGGCGGACACTAACCGCAACCTTGCGGTGTCAGGCGGTGGCGATTCCTTGTTATCCAGAATACAGAGTTGGTTTAAAGGTGAGTTTTAAAAAAATTGACGGCGAGCGAGAGGAGATATTGAAATGTTTGAATTAGTGGAGAATTACACACCCAGCGCGGAGATCAAGGTGATCGGTGTGGGTGGCGGCGGTGGTAATGCCGTGGCGCAGATGATCGATGCGAAAATTGATGGTGTTGAGTTTATTGCAGCCAATACCGATGCGCAGGCCCTGCGGATATTCAAGGGGCGCACCCTGCTGCAGATCGGTTCAAGCGTGACCAAGGGCCTGGGTGCAGGCGCCAATCCTGAAGTTGGGCGCCAGGCGGCCCTGGAAGACCGGGACCGGATCATGGAGATGCTCAATGGCGCGGACATGGTTTTCATTACGGCCGGGATGGGTGGGGGTACCGGCACAGGTGCCACACCCGTCATCGCCCAGGTTGCAAAAGAGCTTGGTATCCTGACCGTGGCGGTGGTGACCAAGCCATTTCATTTCGAGGCCAAGCGGCGCATGGCCATTGCTGAACAGGGTATCGAGGAATTATCCAAGTACGTAGACTCCCTGATCACTATTCCAAATTCGAAATTGCCCGAAGTCATGGGCGAGGACGCACTGCTGTTGAATGCATTCAAGGCAGCCAATGATGTTTTGCAGGGTGCCGTGCAGGGTATTGCCGAATTGATCACCCGTCAGGGCCTGATCAATGTGGATTTTGCCGATGTGCGTACCGTGATGTCGGAAATGGGTATGGCGGTCATGGGCGCAGGTCAGGCCAAGGGTGAGGACCGCGCGATCATGGCGGTGCAGTCGGCGATAGGCAGTCCCTTACTTGAGGATATCAACCTGCAAGGTGCCCATGGTGTGCTGGTGAATATCACCGCCGGTATGAATTTGACGATGCGCGAATTTGATGAGATCGGAAGCGTGGTTTCCGATCTTGCATCAGACGATGCCACCGTTGTGATCGGCACGGTGATCGACCCTGAAATCGGTGATGAATTACGGGTGACCGTGGTCGCCACCGGACTCGGCGACAGCCAGACCAGGCACCACAGGAACGAGCCTGTTGGGCGGACCATCCAGGTGGTGCGCAATGGCACCACCGGGCAAGCTGAACCAGTGCTGATGGATGATATGGAGCAGAGGCAGTTTCCGGCAGTGCACGATGTCAGTGGCGAGCACGAAACGACGGATATGTTCTCTCAGGGCGAGAAGCTCGATTACCTTGACATTCCATCTTTTTTGAGGAACCAGGCCGACTGAAAACTACTGGGGCAAGGACAAACACCCGGAAATTGTGGGAATTCGCTCGCCGCGTTTGCCGGATATGAATACCGGTGTTCCCACTTGTCGGGCAATGTCCGGGCTCATGTTCATGGCCTGTTCATTGGACATTTGTAACTATCGCTGTGGCTCGTTCTTTGTCGCATCCAGCCCATGTGGTAGTATGCCGCTGGAATTATTCCTCCCTGGTGAGTGTTAAAAAGACCCTGGCATGATCAATCAACGCACCCTCAAAAATGTCATCCGCGCCACCGGTGTGGGTTTGCATACCGGTGAAAAGGTTTTCATGACGTTGCGCCCGGCTGCGGTCAATACCGGCATCATCTTTCGCCGTGTTGATCTTGATCCCACTGTTGAAATTGCGGGTTGCGCGACTCGGGTAGGTGATACCAGTATGTCTTCCACGCTGGTCGATGGTGATGTGCGTATCGGTACCGTAGAGCATTTGCTGTCTGCGATGGCAGGCATGGGAATTGATAATGCATATGTTGACCTGAGTGCCCCGGAGGTGCCCATTATGGATGGCAGCGCCGGCCCATTTGTGTTCCTGATCCAGTCGGCTGGAATCGAAGAGCAATCAGCAGCCAAGCGGTTTATCCGGATTCTCCGGCCCATTGAATTCCACCTTGAGGAAAAGTGGGCAAGACTTGAGCCCTTTGAGGGGTTCCGGGTTTCATTCAAAATCGATTTCAACCACCCCGTGTTCAGAGCGCATTCAAGTTTTTCATCGGTTGATTTTTCGACTACATCATTCCTGAAAGAGGTTTCCAGGGCGCGGACTTTTGGTTTTATGTGTGATCTCGAAATGTTACGTGACCGCAATCTGGCATTGGGTGGCAGCATGGATAATGCGGTGGTATTGGACGATTACCGCATATTGAATGAGGGTGGTCTTCGCTATGAAGACGAGTTTGTTAAACATAAAGTCCTTGATGCCATTGGTGATCTTTACCTGCTCGGACGCAGCCTCATCGGTGCCTATTCAGGCTTCAAATCCGGGCATGAACTGAACAACCAGCTATTGAGGCAGTTGCTCAACCAGCCAGACTGCTGGGAAGAAGTTATTTTTGACGACACTGGAAAAGTGCCCATTTCTTACCTGCACCCGGCCGCAGCGCTCTGAGGTTTCAAGAGCTGTTTTTCAATATAAATAGCTATCGTCCAACATTCCGGCGAGCGATTATCCTGTCAAACGTGGCCTGGATTTCTGCATCACCGCTATCTGCTGCGAACCGGCCAAGCGCTTGCATTGCTGCAGCAGACAACGTTCGTGGTTTGTGAACTTCGGGCTGAGGTCGATTTACCGGGGCGACGTGAGTTACTATATGCTCAATTCCATACACGCCAGCTTCCGGGAGTGATTCCAATAACTGTTGAGAAATCATTCGGATACGCATGGCATAAGTGGCGTGAGAACAAGCGAGAACCAAGCAGTGGTGACGAAATTCAGCGACTTGACAATGTGGTGCCAGGCGGGAGTCAAGTACAGACGCCAGTATCTGGTCAAGCCGGTCCAGTTCACGTGCGTGGGCAATGACCCGGGTGAATCCGGCATGGCGGTCAGCGCCTGCACCCTGCAACAATTTCTGAATACTGTTGAACCGGTGTCCCGGTTTTCTTGTGGGATCAGCCATATGCGATTCAACATATCCTTATTGTCTGCCGTGTGCAAGAAAACAAATGCCTTGACAGACACCTTTTATGTGGTTGTACTTTTAAGCTTGCCAATGACTTGCATCACAAAGCATCAACCCCCATTTGTTCTGCAATATTCAAAATCAATCCAAACTAGCTGAAACCAAATGCTGAATGCACTGTTTACCAAGATTTTTGGCAGCCGCAACGAAAGAGTTGTCAAAAAAATGGGTCGGGTCATAGACCAGATCAATGCCTTTGAGGACGCAATCAAGTCACTTTCTGATGAGCAACTAAAGGCTAAAACAACGGAGTTTCGCGAGCGATTTAAAGCCGGTGAAACGCTGAATGACCTATTGCCGGAGGCGTTTGCTGTCGTCCGTGAAGCCAGCGTCAGGAAGCTCGGCTTGCGCCATTATGATGTCCAGTTGGTCGGTGGCATCGTTCTGCACAACGGCATGATCTCTGAAATGAAGACGGGTGAAGGCAAAACACTGATGGCCACACTCGCGGGTTATCTGAATGCCTTGAGTGGTGGTGGTGTACATGTGGTCACAGTCAATGACTACCTCGCCGGGCGCGATGCCGAATGGATGCGGCCCATCTACACATTGCTTGACATGACGGTGGGAGTTGTTGGTCCGGGTATGACACACGATGATAAACGTGCCGCTTACGCCTGTGACGTGGTGTATGCAACCAACAATGAACTGGGTTTTGATTACCTGCGCGATAACATGGCCTTTTCGGTCGACCAGAAGGTCCAGCGGGACCATTATTTTGCCATTGTTGACGAGGTCGATTCCATCCTGATCGATGAGGCACGTACGCCTTTGATCATTTCCGGGCCAGCCGAAGAAACCCCGCAACTCTATGTGCGCATCAACCAGTTGGTTCCTCATCTGAAATTCGCCGAGACCCCGCCGGAAGGATCTGAAGAGGTGCCGGATGGCGACTTTACCATCGATGAAAAACAAAAACAGGTCTATCTGACTGAAGAGGGTATGGCCAATGTTGAAAACCTGATGGTCAAAGCAGGTTTGCTGAAGGCGGAAGATAGTCTTTACAACGCTCAGAACCTGAATCTGGTTCATCACCTGAATGCTGGTTTACGTGCCCATCACCTTTTTCACAAGGATGTGGATTACATCATCAAGGACAACGAAATTGTCATCGTTGACGAATTTACCGGACGCACCCTGGCTGGCCGACGCTGGTCGGATGGCCTGCACCAGGCGGTTGAGGCCAAGGAAAACGTGCCGATACAGCGAGAAAATCAGACCTTGGCTTCGATCACTTTTCAAAATTACTTCAGGCTTTACGAAAAACTCTCAGGCATGACCGGTACGGCGGATACCGAGGCCTATGAATTCCAGTCTATTTACGGACTCGAGGTCATCGTTATCCCAACCCATCGACCCATGATCCGCATTGACCACGATGACCTGGTCTTTCTTAAGGCGGAAGGGAAGTTCAATGCAATCATCGAGGATATCAAGGGATGTTCTGAGCGCGGTCAACCGGTGTTGGTGGGTACGACTTCTATCGAAACCTCAGAATTGATTTCCGGCTTACTGAAAAAACGCAAGATCGGCCATGAAGTTCTCAATGCCAAGCAGCACGAGCGCGAGGCGCAGATCGTTGCCCAGGCCGGGCGTTTATCTGCCGTAACGATTGCCACCAATATGGCGGGCCGTGGTACTGATATCGTTCTGGGCGGCAATTTTGATGCAGAAATCTTAGCACTTGGTGACGCCGTTGACGAGCAGGAAATTGAGCAACTTCGCCAACAATGGAAGCAGCGGCACAACGCGGTGATTGAGGCAGGGGGGCTGCACATCATCGGTACTGAACGACATGAATCCCGCCGTATCGACAACCAGTTGCGCGGACGCTCAGGTCGCCAGGGTGATCCAGGGTCTTCGCGTTTCTACCTGTCGCTGGAAGATAACCTGATGCGTATTTTTGCCTCTGACCGAATGGGCTCGATGATGGCGCGATTTGGTATGAAAGAAGATGAGGCGATCGAGGCCGGTATGCTGAACCGGGCCATAGAAAATGCACAACGCAAGGTGGAAGCCCATAATTTCGACATTCGTAAGCATTTGCTGGAATACGATGACGTTGCCAATGATCAGCGTCGGGTTGTGTACCAGCAACGCAATGACCTGATGGAAGAAAAGGATATTCATGACGTTATCCTGAACTTCCGGGACAACGTGTTTGGCAACATGGTGGAGCAATACATGCCTGAGGGCAGTATTGACGAACAATGGGATGTGCCGGGGCTGGAGAAAGCCCTGGAGGGTGAGTTTGGTATAGCCGTTCCAATAGGCCAATGGGTGGACAAGAATGAGAATCTGACAGACGAAGATGTGCGTGAACGTATTTCAGATAACGTGCAGGCCCATTTCGATGCCAAGGAGGCGGAAACCGGTATTGATGTGATGCGTAATTTTGAAAAGGCGCTGATGTTGAATGTGCTGGACCAGCAATGGAAAGACCACCTGGCCAGCATGGACTACCTGCGCCAGGGTATTCACCTGCGTGGCTATGCCCAGCAACAGCCCATGCAGGAATACAAGCGCGAATCATTTGAAATGTTTACCCGGCTACTGGAAAATATCCAGCTCGAAGTTGTCAGGATACTGGCAAAAGTGCAGGTGCGCGCACCAGAGGATGTTGAGGCTGTTGACGCCCAACGCCGTAAAGAGGCTCCGATGCAGTACCGGCATGAACAGGTCTCAGCGGTCGATGATGATCAGGGTCAATCCCCGGCACGTGGTCAGGGTACCGCCAACGTGCCGGAGGAACCCTTCGTGCGTGAGGGTCGTAAAGTTGGTCGTAATGAAGCGTGCCCCTGTGGCTCGGGTAAGAAGTTCAAGCATTGCCACGGCAAGTTGAGTTAGCAGTTCCTTGCCAAGCGGGTGTACTTTTGATGTAGTTTGGCTACTGCCTGCCTGGCTTTCTGGGGTGATCCGGAATTATCCAGAACATCATCCGCAATAGCCAGACGTTGCGCCTGGTCGGGTTGCGCTGCCAAAGCTTGCAGGGCTTGTTGGTGACTGGCGTGGTCCCTGGCCATCAGGCGTTCAATCTGGGTCTGGGGGGAAACGTCAATGACCAGCACGCGATCAATATCCGGATACGCGCCACGTACCGCCAATAAGGGTATAACCAGGATGCAATAACCCGCGCTGACCTCGGTGATCGCTATTGCGACCCTGTGTCTGATACGCGGGTGGAGGATGGTCTCGAGTTTTCTGCGCGCAACCGGGTCTGCAAAAATCAGCGTACGCAGTTCCTGTCTTTTCAGACTGCCGTCATCAGCCAGTATGTGTGAGCCGAAGACACGCTCAATCTCAGCGAGTGCCGGTTCGCCCACCTCGACGATCTGGTGTGCGATAACATCGGTATCGATGACCGTTGCACCCAGTGTCGCAAAGGTGTCAGAAATCAGCGTCTTGCCTGAAGCAATACCACCGGTTAGTGCGACGCTGAATCGATGCTGCGCTGTAGCCATTGAGAATACACAGACTGCGTTCAAAAACTCCCGAGACCGCTGCTGCGCAGGTAGGCATCAACGATGCGATTGCCCCACAAAAGAGCAATCCAGCCGGCAACGGCGATAAAGGGACCAAACGGCAGGGGCTGGCTGGATTGGTGGCGCTTGAAAGCGATCATCGTCAGGCCGGTAACCGCGCCGACCAGGGAAGACAAGAGTATGATCAATGGCAGCATTTGCCAGCCAGTCCAGGCACCGAGGGCCGCGAGCAATTTGAAATCACCGTAGCCCATGCCTTCCTTGCCAGTCAGCAGGCGGAACAGGTGGTATACGGTCCACAGTGCCAGGTAGCCTGCCAACACGCCGATGATACTGCTGACCGGGTCGCTGAACAGGCCAAAAAGACTGACAAACAAACCGGACCACAATACGAAAAACGTCAGGTCATCTGGCAGCAGTTGGTGGTCGATGTCGATCCCGGCCAGTGGGATCAACAGCCCGGTCAGACCGATAGCCGCAACAGTCTGCAGAGTCGGGCCAAAATGCAGGGCCACCAGCAGGAACAGGCAGGCAGTTGCCAGTTCAATGATAGCGTATCGTATCGATATCCGCGTTTTGCACGCTGAACAACGCCCCCGCAGCAGCAGATAACTCAGCAACGGAATATTTTCCAGGGCACCAATCAGATGACCACAATGGGGGCAGCGGGAACGTGACCAGATCAAATCTGCGGGCAGGCCCTGTGGCTCACTTTTATTGTCCTGGGTGTCACCGGTTATACCCAGAAGTTCCCTGCACTGGCAGCGCCAGTCCTGTTCGAGCCGTATCGGCAGCCTGAGGATGACAACATTGAGAAAGGAGCCTATCAACAGGCCAAAAATGAACACCCCCGTATGGAACAGGGGCGTATTGCTGGTCAATATGCTTATCACTAAATCACTGCTGCCATCTTGAATATGGGCAGGTACATGGCGATCACCATGGTGCCGACAATGGTGCCTATGAAGACGATAATCAGCGGTTCCAGCAAGCTGGACAGGGCGTCCACAGAGTTGTTGACCTCTTCTTCGTAGGCTTCAGCCACCTTGAGTAGCATTTGATCCAGTGAACCGGCCTCTTCACCGATGGAGGCCATCTGTATAACCATGTTCGGGAAGATATTCGTTTGCTGCATGGCAAGTTGTAACTGGTGGCCCACCGCGACGTCCTCGCGGATGCGTGCGGCAGCGTCGTTATAAACGGCGTTACCGGTGGCACCCGCTACGATTTGCAGGGCGTCGACCAATGGTACGCCGGCCGAAAATGTAATGGCCAGGGTTCGGCAAAAACGTGCAATGGCCGATTTCTCAAGGATATCGCCGACGATTGGAATTTTAAGTGATGCCCGGTCGATCCAGTGTGCAAATGGCTTGGAGCGTTTTTTGGCCATGACCAGCACAGTAATGCTGGCGACGATACCAAACAAGGCAAATATCCCATTCGCTCGCAGCCAACGGCTCGTATTGATGATCGCTTGTGTGAACGCGGGCAGATCAGCACCGAAACTTTTGAAAATGTCTTCGAATGTAGGAATGACGTAAATCAGCAAAATCGCTGAGACAATGATGGCAACACCGATGACTGCAATCGGGTAATACAGGGCCTTTTTTATCTTGGCCTTGATGCTTTCAATGCGTTCCTTATAAGAGGCAATTTCATCCAGGATGGTATCCAGCACACCTGCACTTTCACCGGCTTTAACAAGGTTGGTGTAGAGTTCATCAAACTGGACCGGATGTGCACCAAGTGCCTCAAACAGGCTGCCACCGCCTTCTACCTCGGCACGGACTTTTTCCACCATGGTCCGCATACGGGGATTCTTGACACCACCGGCGATGATCTGGAAGGAAGTCACCAAGGGTACACCGGATTTCAGCATGGTCGCCAACTGGCGGCTGAAGATTGCAATTTCCTTGGGTGTTATTCGGCTACCGGCACCACCAAACAGTGGTTTGGGTTTTTTCTTTACCCGGATCGGGTTGATCCCCTGTCGTCTGAGGTCTGCACGCACAAGGTTGGGGTTGGATGCAACTTGCTGGCCTTTGAGTTTGACGCCACGTTTATCGCGTCCCTCCCAGAGGAAGATAATGGGCTCTGCATGTGTTACAGCCATAACCTAGTCCTTGGTTACCCGGTTCGTTTCCGTTATATCGGTCACACCTTGTGCCACCTTATTAAGGGCAGAACGACGCAAGTCATTGATACCTTCTGCCCTGGCTTGCTGGGCAATACGCATGGCATTGCCTTCTTCCAGTATGATTCTGACTATACTATCTGAAATCGGCATAACTTCAAACACACCGGACCTGCCACGGTAGCCTTCATGGCAATCTGTGCAGCCGACGGGTTTGAATATGGTGAGGTCGTCGATCTCTTCTTCCCTGAATCCGGCCTGTAGCAGGGCCTCTTTTGGCAGCTCATCCGGTTGCTTGCACTTGTGTAAACGCCGCAACAGACGCTGTGCAATGATCAGGTTGACCGCCGAAGTGATATTATAGGTTGGCACACCCATGTTCATCAGGCGGGTGATCGACTGCGGCGCGTCGTTGGTATGCAGGGTTGAAAATACCAGGTGACCGGTCTGAGCGGCCTTGATCGCAATCTCGGCAGTTTCAAGGTCACGGATCTCACCGATCATGATAACATCGGGATCCTGGCGCAGGAACGACCTCAAGGCACGTGCGAAGGTCATACCTTGTTTCACGTTCTGTTGTACCTGGTTGATACCCTGGACCCGGATTTCTACCGGGTCTTCGACCGTCGATATATTGCGGCCTTCGTCATTCAGAATATTCAGCGCGGTATAAAGCGTCACTGTTTTACCGCTACCGGTAGGACCCGTTACCAGGATCATGCCGTAAGGTTTGAGTACCGACGAGTGGAAAACGTCCTGTTGCTTCGTCTCGAAGCCAAGACCCTCGATACCCAAACGGGTGGAAGCTGAATCCAGGATACGCAACACCACCTTTTCGCCGAATAGAATGGGGCAGGTAGAAACACGGAAATCAATGGATTTCTTAGCTGACAGGGTGAGCTTGATACGACCATCCTGGGGAACGCGTTTTTCAGCAATATCCAGACCGGCCATGACTTTGAGACGTGATGACAACCGTCTGGACATTTGTATGGGGGGGGTGGCGACCTGGCTCAGTACACCGTCGAGGCGGTAGCGGATCCGGTAGCTGGTTTCGTAAGGCTCAAAATGAATATCCGAGGCTCCGCGCCGGATGGCGTCCAGTAACACCTTGTTGATAAACTTCACAACCGGGGTCTCATCGACCGCCGGGTCGGAAGCGTCATCGTCAATGTCGCTGCTTTCTAACTCAAACCCGATATCCTCGAGACCCTCATCTTCAAATTCATCGAACACCGGATCAGCCGCCTGAAGAGCACGTTCAATGGTCGCTTCCAGATGGTTGGGCGCAACAATGACAGGCTCAACACGGAAGCCTGAGCTGAATGAAATTGCGTCAATGACCTCCTGGTCCGTCGGGTCGGAGACACCCAAAAAAAGTGAATTGCCACGCAGATACAGCGGCAACGCCAGGTGTTTCTGGATCAGGTGTTCATCGACCAGTCCCAGTGGCGCGATACTCAAGTCCAGGGCGTTGATATCGATTTGTGGGATGCCGTACTCAACCGAAGCCGCGGTTGCCAGTGCCTGCGGGTCCACACCGTTGTTGCGGATCATCCAGGCGAGCATGGTCAGGCCCTTGTTGCTGGCCTCAAGACTGGCTTCAAAGGCAGCTTGTTCTTCCATCAGGCCTTCGGCCACCAACCTACGCGCAAAACCGTGCAGTTGTTTGGAGGCTTTCAGTTCCGTATTCATGAGCAGCTTATTCCCAGGTCTTCCATGTTCCCCAGATAGACTATCCCGACAGGATTATTATGGATAATTTTACCAAATTATCACAGTCCTGCTGCAAATTACCGCATTTTAAAGAAAAAAGCCACCTGATGAGGGTAGCTTTTTCGAAAATTTCAGGGCTGAGGTTAAGTATCCCGACAGGTTGTGGGCAAATATTTGAGATTTTCAACCAGCATTGCACCCCCCCTGTGCAATCCCAGTGTTATGAAACCGGAAGCGCGTTCGATGCGTGTCATTAAAGGATTTCCCTGCTTTCAGTATAATGGTTTGCAGACTATTGCAGGTAAAAATACAGTAGGTATATGATAATATGAAAAAACCCCGCTAAACGCGGGGTTTTTTTAACCCATAGCGATAAATCAGTGTGTTAACTTAGGTACCGCGGCAGGTGGAGGGCAGGTACTTGTAATAAGCTGCATCCGTGTTGCCGTGAGAACAGTTCCAGTCCACACCACCCTGGCCATTGTCCGCTGGGGTCAGCTTTGGTTCAATTGTTCCGGTGAGACTGGTATCAATAGTTGCTTCCAGTGTCTTGACAATAAAATCACCGCTACTTGCATAAGTGAACCCATCGCAGTAGTGGCTTGTACCCGCTGGACTGGCCGTACCGGCTTGGTCTTCGTCGGCGGGATAACTACCCACCGTTTCTCTGAACTCAGAAATTTGCAGCTTGGCAACCGCAGCGCCATTGATACACTCAGTCACTTTGGCACGGATGGTGTAGTCCTTGTAGGCCGGAACCGCTAATGCGACCAGGATGGCCACGATGGCGATAACGATCATCAATTCGATCAGGGTAAAACCCATTTGCACTCGTTTCATATTTTTCACGCTAAATACCCTCCAATGGTGGTTTGCCAGGCTGCCGAATACAGACTGATCTTAATATCCCCAAAATAATCCCTGGGATGCCGCAGTATTTCAATGCAAATAACATACCAAAATATATTTATTTTAAAAAACAGTCATATAACTTGATTGATTTGGGTTCAAGACTTAGAACACTTCCGTAAATTGTCTGAAAGTGACAAAAAATGTCATTTGTTTGCAATCTGTTGAGTGTAATTGTAATTACAAACCCTGCCATTTTGCCAAAATCCCGGCACCATCGGGCCATAATGACTCGAATAGCTGGTTCGCAACGGCAATTGTTTGATCTCCCTTATGGCAAATAGCAGCGTAGCACAGGCGACGAGCATACCCGCAATCAATAAGTAACCGCTGACTGACGAATTTTTCAGTTCAGATGACTTACACCGGGAAAGGCTCAAGGACCAGCCTGCGATCAGGGTCATGTTAACCTGGCTTGCGGGCATGATCAGCAGTCCACTCAGGCAGGCGTGCATGACGCCTGCTATCAAACTTGTGGCCAGCATTGCTTGCAAGGGTGGGGCTGTCTGTTTTGACGTCCGCGGGAACTTGAGGTTTCTCAGAAAACCCAGGCCAATGGAGCCCGCCAGAATAAAGACCAGCGAGAAGGCGATCATTCCCCACTCACCCAGTATTCTCATTGGAAAGCTATGCGGGTGTGCAGGAAGTATCAGTTCACTGTCGCAGGCATAGCGTGTGGGGCCAGTGCCCAGGACAGGATGCTTGATCGCGTCTTGCATCGACAGACGCCATAAGGTACTGCGGCCCGAGGTATGCAGCATCGGCCTGCCGACGGAATGGGCGTAAAACTCACCGGTTTGAGATGCCGGGATCAGCACAGCATTAAAAAAAAGAATACCAGCGTAGATGACGATACCGGTCAACACCCCCGTTACTTGATACTTTAGCCAGAATTTGCACTGGCCTGGCATCCATAAAGCCACAAATGCCATCGCGGTCAACAGGCTGAGGGTGGTGCCACGAGCCGCAAGTGCTATCAGCAGGAACCACTGCAAACCCAGTAACGTTACACAGCCTGTTTTGATCCAGCGCCGGTCTGGAAAAATCCAGGGCAATGCCGCGATAACGGGTACGGACCACGTTTGCAACTGATTATAAAAGCGGGGGTGTGCAAAATGTACCAACGCCTGGCTGTAGTTGAATTCAGTTCCCAGCACCCAACCAGCGGCAAAGCCCATGGACTCTTGCGTAACCACCGCGAAACCAGTGGCCGCCAACAGCAGAACAGCCCATCTGTCAAAATTTACACCTGATAAATTACGACTGGCGGCCACAATCGTAACTAACAGCATCATCATGAAAAGCATGGCTACATCGGCCAGTGCGTAAGCTGGATGACCCAGCCTGACGGATGAGACAATGCCGATCAAAAAGAAAAGGCTTAAGCATGCACGGTTTAACAATGACAGACGGTTGAGTTGCGCAATGGTTTCCCGTCTGAGTGGCGTCCAGGTTACGGTAAAAGATATCGCAGCAGTAAACAATACCCATTCAAGCACACGTTTTGCATCAAAGGGTGCCAGGAAATCCAGTGGGAAAAACGCGGAAGTCGCCAGCAGGTACACACCCAACAACACAACCACGATCAGTGCCGGGTTCGTGATTTTCTTCAGTCTGATTCCAGTTGTCTTCGCATCATGTTGCAAGCTTTTGAGCAAGGTGACCATTTCGTCACGAGATATCCCCGGCCAGTCGCAGACCTGAAAACTGCCAACGGGCATCGGGGTAAAAGAAGTTTCGATAACTTGGCCGGCTGTGTCCCATCGCGGTGGCCCCGGATGCGCCCCGCAAAACCATCTGGTTAATCATGAATTTGCCATTGTACTCACCAACATTGCCACGTGCCGGGCAAAAACCCGGATATGCTGTGTAGGGGCTTGAGGTCCATTCCCAGCATTGGGAACCCTGTATACGAGGGCCATCCTGATCCAGCTTGCGGGCCGCATGTTCCCACTCCTGTTCTGTGGGTAAACGCTGGCCAGACCAGCGGGCGTAAGCATCGGCCTCGTAGTAGCTGATGTGTACAACCGGGGCGAATAAGTCGATTGGGCACAGACCGCCCAGGGTAAAATACTGCCAGTCATCATCACGTCGCGACCAGTAAAGCGGCGCATCAATGTTGTTGGCTTTACACCATGTCCAGCCGTCAGATAACCACAACAGCGGTTGCCGGTAAGCACCATCGTGTATGAACTCCAGCCATTCGGCATTTATTATTGGGCGACTGGCAATGTTGAAGTCAGCCAGCAAGTGCCGGTGACGCGGTAGTTCATTGTCAAAACAAAATCCTTCACCGACAAAGCCCGTGTGTACCTCACCACCCTCGACCCCTTGCCATTGAAGTGCTTGTAGCTCCGCGCTGTCCGGCGAATGATCGAATACGACTGGAAATTCCGGATTCTGAAACAGGGCGTGTTTGATATCCGTCAGTAGCAGCTCCTGGTGCTGCTGTTCGTGGTTGACACCCAGCACCAACAACGGGGCCACTGCGCCAAAGACCCTGTCCCCGCACTGCAACAACAACTCCAGCATGTCTTCATTGACCGCCTGCCGGTAACGTTTGATCTCGCCCAACGACGGCCGCGAGATCATGCCACGCGAGGGTCGTGGGTGTTGCTCACCCATGGTGTTGTAATATGAATTAAAAAGACGCGCGAACAACGGTTTATACCAGTTGAAATTGGATTGGTACTGCGCCAGGATAAAAGCCTCGAAAAACCAGCTCGTGTGTGCCAGGTGCCACTTGCCGGGGCTGGCGTCGGGCATGGATTGCAACTGCATGTCCTCGGCGCTCAATGTGGCGGTCAATGCCAGCGTACGATCCCTCACCCCCTTGAATGCCATCACCAGGTCATCACGGTGCTCAATATATTGACTTTGAGGTATATTGTTCACCGTTAACCCGGACCGAAGTTGATGGGTACACCTGTTGTGTGAAGATTCTGATCCACTCGGCGTATTCATCTAATCGATATCAAATTTTTTCAGCTTGTAACGGAATGAGCGGAAACTGATGCCCAGCAGTTCGGCCGCCTTTGTCTTGTTGTAGTGAGCTTTTCGCAAGGCATCTTCAAGCATTTTCTTTTCGATGTCTTCTATGTAAGTGTTGAGAGACTGGTCTTGTGAACGTTCGTTCACTGGCGGTTCCTGCTCGCTCACACGCACCTGTTCCAACATCAGATCGTCCTGCGTAATGGTATTGTTTTCACACATTGTTACGGCACGTTGTAAAATATTGATCAACTCCCTGACGTTGCCGGTATAATGGTGCTCCTTGAGCGCACGCATGGCCTCAGGGGTTATGACCGGTGTCGTGGTTTCCTCCCACTGTTGTGTAATCTCCTTCAAAAAGAGTTCGGCAAGCCCCTCAATGTCTTCACGGCGTTCTCCAAGCCCCGGCATTGGCAATTCAATGACGTTCAATCGAAAAAACAGGTCATTACGAAACTTGCCCGCCTCCACCAATGGCTTGAGGGGTTGATGGGATGCGCTCAGGACCCGTACATCAACCGGTACCTCGCGTCTTGCGCCAATGGGCAGTACGGCCTTTTCCTGGATTACACGTAGCAGCTTGACCTGCATGTGTAATGGCAGGTCGGCAACCTCGTCCAGCATCAGGGTACCGCCGTCCGCTGCCTGGAACAGACCTTCCTTGTCTGCCGCCGCACCAGTGAAACTTCCTTTACGGTGGCCAAAGAATTCACTTTCCATTAATTCAGTCGGGATTGCGCCGCAGTTGACCGGGACAAAAGGTTGGTCAGAACGTGGCCCGAGGTCGTGAATCAGACGTGCCGCCAATTCTTTGCCGGAACCGGATTCACCGGAGATGTGCACCGGCGCCTGGCTGCGCGCCAACTTTTTGATCATTTCCTTGCATTTCTTGATGGCGATGGAATGACCCGTCATTTTTTCCAGTGCATCTGCGACAAAAGGACTGTCCTGCTGGTTCTTTTCTTCGCTCGGACTGGTTTCTTCATGACGCAGCTTGAGTGCGGTGTTGACGAGCTTTCTGAGAATGGACAGGTCGACCGGTTTGGAGACAAAATCGAAGGCGCCGATTTTCAATGCCAAAACCGCATCCTCAACTTTGCCGTGCGCGGTGATCACTGCAACCGGTAGTTGCGGGTGGTGTTCGACAATCTCGCGGACGAGATCAAGACCATTTCCGTCCGGAAGACGCATGTCGGTCAGACAGAAGCTGAAACTCCCGTTCGCGAGTGCCCGTCGCGCTGTGGTAAGGTCCTGGGCCGTTGTGACTTTCAAACCCATCCGGCTCAGCGTCAGATTGAGCAATTCCCGGATATCGGGCTCATCGTCAATTGCTAATACTTGGTGTTGCATGGTTAATGATGTGATTCCGGTTTATTGCCTTGTCTCATAGTTATGGTTTGCTCAACTGCGCGCCAATGCCAGACGGATATGGAAGCATGTCCCCTGACCCGGCACTGAGTCTACCGTAAGTTCGGCCTGGTTGACTTCACAAAGTTGCCGTGCGATGTACAAACCTAAGCCTGAGCCTTGCTTGTTGGTCGTGTAAAACGGTTCAAAAATGTGTTGGACCTGCTCATCGCTTATACCTGGGCCGTTATCTTCAACGGATATCAAGCAATAGCCAGTTTTGGATAATTGCTTGGTTTTAATACGAACAAGAGGTGGCACGCCATCGCAGCCGGCATGTTGCAAAGCATTTTCCATCAGTTTCCAGACAGCCTGATGTAACTGGCTACGGTCAAATAATACCAGCACTTCCTGCTGGTCAAAATCTGTCCCAAGGTCAATATCCATCGCCGGCAAAGCATTTTTGAATTCTTCCACAATCTCTTCAAGCCAGACATTCAGGTCAAAAATATCGGGACGTGATTTTTCACGGCGGGAAAGCTGCAGAATATTTTCGACAATATCGTTCATACGATATGACTGCTTGCAAATGATGTCGACCAGACGGTTATCCTCAATGGGCATATTTTCCGATTCTGCCAGCAATTGTGCAGCATGACTGACGGCTGCAAGCGGGTTGCGGATTTCATGAGCAATACTGCCCGACAGCTTGGCCAGCGAACTGGCTGACAATTCCAGTGCACGCTGCGCAATAACGTCGTTGTCTTCGAGGAAAATCAGAACACGTATCCCCGCGGTACCGGGCAGCGATACAAATTTGGGTACCACGTTAGCCTGGCTGGCATGCAGGGTAACAGATTCTGTCTCCCGTGACGGGTTGCCATGCCACTCGGCCATGATACGATCAATTTCCGGTGATATATCCGCGAGGGCCTTGCGTTCTAACGCAGGACTGCCCAGCAGAAACCAGGCAGATTCATTCATCAGTTGTATATCCCCAATGGAGTCGACTGCCAGGACACCGCTGCGCATACGGCGGATGATCAATTCGTTGATTTGCTCCAGTCGTGTCAGTTCCACAGCCTGACGTTCTGCGAGTATGCGATAGTCACGCAACCAGTGAGCCAGCAAATTGACAAGCACGGTGGTTATGAAGGTGGTCGTACCGTAAAGGCCGGCTTCCATGAGGTCAGTTTTTACCGCCTGTTGCAGCAATAGACCGGCCAGCGCTTCGCCTACAAAAGCGATGACAGCCAGCGCAGCAAAAAACAGGGCCATCCGCATTGGCAGCAGGATCGCGGCGGAAGCACTGGCAAAAATCAAAAGGATTCCAAGCCCGCTTTCAGGTCCGCCAAACATGAATAGCAGCACCGACAGAAACAAAATATCGATGAACAGTGAAATCCGTGACAGCAGGAAATGCTCAGCGTTGTGACGGTGTGCTTCAGCGGCCAGGTAAATGGCCATCACAAAATATGAAATGAGAACGGTGCCGATAACGGCATCGTTATCGAGCATGGGTGATTTGATCAAAAGCCCGGTGAAATAGGCGATGCTCAGCACCAGACTGATAAACAGTCTGAAGGCGTTGAGATAAACCAGGACACGACGGGTCAGGTCCCTGGATAGCGAATATTGGCTGAGGTCTGTCTGGTTGCTCACGTTTTCCCTGCACACCTGTCTCACCGGTGCTTGATACCCGGCTCTTGTTCGACTGTGGGTGGAGTATATCATTGTGTTTGGTCTTTGCTTTGCAGACTGTTTCAGGCGAAAATAGCGCCTTTGGCGGAACCGGTTTCCGACCACCGAATCCCAAACTTTTTCTAAGGAGAACCTATGAATTTCCATGAATACCAGGCGAAAGAATTATTCGCCGGTTACTCAATCCCGGTTCCGGCAGGAACGGTCGCGCGCACACCCGATGAAGCCGTGGTTGCAGCCCAGGGCCTCGGCGGCAGTATGTGGGTCGTCAAGGCTCAGGTTCATACCGGTGGCCGTGGCAAGGCGGGCGGCGTCAAACTGGTAAAAAGTCTTGACGAGGTGAGAGCAGAGGCCAAGCGCATGCTGAACATGAAAATCAGCACCCACCAGACCGCTGGACTGGCATTGCCGGTTGATTCGGTGCTGATTGCCGAGGCGACTGATATTGAATCTGAATTATACCTCTCGGCACTCATCGACCGGGTTAATCGCTGTGTCACATTTATGGGGTCTGCTGCCGGTGGTGTGGAAATCGAGCAGGTTGCAGCGACCGAGCCTGAAAAAATTGTAACGGTGCAAGTTGACAACACGGCCGGTTTCCAATCCTACCAGGGCCGGCAGATGGGTTTTGGTATGGGGCTCAATGTCAAGCATGTCAGACAACTGACCACCATCATGGCCTCGCTTTATCATTTGTTCGTGGATAAAGACCTGAGTTTGGCGGAGGTCAACCCTTTAATTATTGACAACGAGGACAAGCTGGTCGCCCTGGACGCCAAAATCAATATGGATGACAGCGCCATGTTCAGGCACCCGGTTATGGCTGCCATGCGTGATGAGGCGCAGGAAGACCCGACCGAGGTCGCGGCCAGTCGATACGACCTCAATTACGTGACCCTGGATGGAAATATCGCTTGTATGGTCAATGGTGCGGGGCTTGCCATGGCGACCATGGATGTGGTCAAGCTCAATGGTGGTGAACCCGCCAACTTCCTCGATGTCGGTGGCGGAACCAATGCCGAACGGGTCAGAGAGGCATTCAAGCTGATACTGACCGGTAAGAAAGTGCAAGCTATCCTGGTAAATATTTTTGGTGGTATTGTACGTTGCGACCTGATTTCCGAGGGCATCATTGCCGCTGTCAAAGAGGTTGGGGTGGATGTACCGGTCATCGTCAGGCTGGAAGGTACAAATGTGGATGAGGGCAGACGGTTACTGGCAGAAAGTGGTCTGGCCATTATTTCCGCAGCAGATTTGAACGATGCTGCGATCAAGGTGGTCGCAGCGGCGAATAACAGTGGGGTGGAACAATGAGTGTTCTGATTAACAAAGACACAAAAGTGCTGTGCCAGGGTTTTACCGGTAGCCAGGGGACCTTCCATTCACAACAGGCACTGGAATATGGTACGCGGCTGGTCGGGGGTGTGACACCCGGTAAGGGCGGACAGCAACACCTCGGTTTGCCGGTATTCAATACGGTCAAAGAAGCCGTTGCAGATACCGCTGCAGATGCTACGGTGATTTATGTGCCACCACCTTTTGCCGCTGACGCCATCCTTGAAGCGGCGGATGCGGGGATCGGCGTCATTGTCGCCATCACCGAAGGCATCCCGGTGCAGGACATGATGCGTGTCAAAGCCGTCTTGCAAAACAAACCGGATACCTGGCTGATTGGACCCAATTGTCCCGGTATCATTACACCTGGTGCCTGCAAAATCGGTATCATGCCTGCGCGTATACACAGCCCTGGCAAGATCGGCGTGGTGTCGCGTTCCGGAACCCTGACCTATGAGGCTGTTTACCAGACAACCCTGGAGGGCCTTGGTCAGACGACGGTTATCGGCATGGGTGGCGACCCGATCCAGGGTGTCAATTTCATCGACTGCCTGCGTTTGTTCCAGGAGGATGAGGAAACCGAGGGCATCATCATGGTCGGTGAAATTGGGGGTAGCGCCGAGGAAGATGCCGCAGAGTTTATTTCTGCTTGCGTGAGCAAACCAGTGGTTGCTTATATCGCTGGTGTTACCGCGCCCGCCGGTAAGCGCATGGGCCATGCCGGTGCCATTATTGCAGGTGGCAAGGGTACGGCAGATGCCAAATATGAGGCGCTGGAAGCTGCGGGCGTCACGACGGTTCGATCACCCGCCGATCTTGGCAGTGCGATGCAGAAAGTGATTTAG
>CAZYVH010000040.1:0-23880 GCA_964650905.1 uncultured Wenzhouxiangellaceae bacterium
GTTGCATGCGATGGATGAATATGGACTCAGTATAGCCGTGTCTGGAAGTATTGGGTATAGCGGCAATGAAATACACACAGGGGTCAGAGTCAAGTGCCAGAGTAGGTTGGTCAGTTTCTAAAATACAAGCACATGACTACTCTGGCACTTGACTCTGACCCCCCCCCTGTTCTGAGTGGCGCCATGACACCGGCAAGACAGATGCTGGTCGAGTGTGTTATACCAAAGAAGTAACCTGGACATCAGTTGCAGGACAAACTGTGCCTACAAAAAGACATACCCACCATTGGGACTCAGACATTGACCCTGAAAATACCGGGACTCGTCTGATGCCAGGAAAACATATGTGGGTACGATGTCAGCCACATCTCCAATTCTACCTTTGGGGATAGATTTTCGCAGCGATTCGAGCATTTCTTCAGGAAAATTTTTAATTGCCGGCGTGAAAGTTGCACCAGGCGCCACGCAGTTGACATTGATGTCGCGCTCGCCAACCTCGAGCGCCAGTGAACGGGTGAAAGATATAATTGCGCCTTTAGTGGCCGTGTAGTGAGTGAGCCCAGGTGCACCTGAATACGCCAGATGCGAGGTTGTGTTAATAATCTTGCCATAGTTTTGTGCATACATATGTGGCAAAACGAGTCGTGTCACCAAAAACTGACTACGCAGATTGACGGCCATCATCTCATCCCAGGTCTCAACCGGCATTTCCTCAAGTGGTACTGGATTACCAATGCCTGCATTGTTCACCAATATGTCAATTCGACCCATCGCTTCCAGTGCCTTTTCAACGAGCATTTGCACCTCAGCCTGCAGCGAAACATCCGCTCGAACGGAACATGCATTTGATCCGGCCATTCTTATTTCTTCACAGATGGCATCCGCATTTTTTTGATGATCTTGATCAGGAAAGTTCACCACGACATCGGTGCCTTCTTTGGCAAATGCGATCGCAATTCCAGCACCAATACCCGAACTACTGCCGGTGATCAAAGCCTTTTTTCCTGATAATCTATCCATTCCAAATATAACCTTACTTGACTGAATCATTAATGGGAAATTCCAGTAGGCGAGGTAAGCCAAATTAATCAATTGTCAGGTGAGCATGGTACGTTTTGGTGTTGGCATTCTGTTTTTTTCAAATCATCTACCATTTGCAATAAATCGTCCTGGGCCCAATCCTGGTCAAACGGCAAGGCGTAGAATAAGAAGATTCTCATTTTCGCAAAGCGCCAACCCTCGTCCGTACGAGCATAGCTATCATCGCATCTCCCAGCTATATTGTAGGCGATGCCATTGCTTATAGCCCTGGACTCGAGGTAGCTTCTTCCTGTCCCCTTGTCTCCATCAAGATGAATATGATGGTTGTGAATGAATTGTTTTACAAATTGAAACAGCTTGCTGCTCGAGCTAAAGAAATTGTGAATTGCCGTTCTTCCTTCACCACCACCAAACGTGCCAAAGTCGATGACCGCATCCTCCGTAAAGAGTTGGCAAATATCATCGATTCGATGTTGGTTTATGGCATCGTGGTACCGTAACCGCAAAGAACGGATCTCTTCAATATCCTTAAGTTGGCCAAGTTCAGCTTCTAGTACGGCAATCCGTTCTTCGTGCCTTTCTTGTGTCATCTTCTTATTAACTCCAGCAGCAGATTATGTATACGATGCTACGCTTATCGTTCAACCTGATAACCTCATCTTTCCTTTGTGTTTGCTAAGGTAATGAACCTTTGGTCTGGTTCCCGCATTGGGCAGCAATTGAAAGCTTATTTCAGAAGCAATCAGCTCATTAATGCGATCATCCGGGTTGTCCATATTGCCAAAAATTCGACAACGTGTCGGGCAAGCTTCCACACAGGCTGGTTCCTCGCCTTTCCTACGCCTGGAGATGCAAAAGTCGCATTTCTGTACGACACCCATTTTCTCCGGTTTTGGTTTGTCCGGAAAGGGAATAGACGTATCAGCAAAGTAATAATTTTCCTTAACTGCATAACTTCTGGCATGGTAGGGACAGGCAACCATACATGTCCTGCAGCCAATGCATTTGTCGTAATCAATCTGTATCGTTCCATCAGAAGCCTTATAGCTGGCCTTGGTAGGGCACACTGTCACACAAGGGGCATCCTCACAATGATTGCATAAAACTGGCAGAAAAAGCCTTAACACGTCTGGCTGTTCACCCATCTCTAACTCGAGAACACGACTGTAAAATATACCACGTGGCGTGCCGTTCTCAACTTTGCATGCGACCGTGCACGCATTACAACCAATGCATAAATCGAGGTCAATTACCATGGCAAAGTCGGCCATCGCTGCTACTCCGCCACCCTGTAGATTTTCACTCGCGCGCAGGTATCGATTTGACCCGATATCGGATCGATCATCGACCAGTCAAATGGCACTAAGGCATTTGAGTGGACACCCTTGCCTGCTGAAATGGGTCGGCCCCTGGCCCAACCGCCACCATTGCCAAAGGTTCCCACGACATCCTGGTGAACGCACTCGGTTACCCGAACCCGGCCCTTGACGCGGCCGGTGCTTGATTCGACAAAGACTTCGTCTTCATCTTTTATGCCTCTGCTTTTCGCCGCCTTTGTGTGCAAAAGAATATATCGACAGTAAGGATTCAGGTCTGATATTTCGTCAACCCACGGGTTCTCAGAATTTATTGAGTGGGTCAACAATGCGGCCTTTCCATTAGCAAGAAATAGGTCGAACCCGTCGTCTACCCGGACTTGTGATGGGCAGGGATGCCAGGTGGGCAAAGGCTTGTAAAAATCAGTATCCAGCCAATTAATTTGCTGTTCTTTCACAATCGCTTCCACCGCTTTACCAACATCGATAAAATGCTCAAGGTAAATCGGGATTCGTGCCTCCAGAACAGTGCCAGGGAAGGATTCTTCCAGAGTTCTCTGATAGAGCGGCAACATACCAGTCTCTTCCAGCGACTTTTCAGGATCTTCGATGCCGGCCATAGCGCCGAACATTCTCACCTGCCTTCTGCAGACGTCCTCCAGCGAGTATTTTTCACCGGCCGACAAGGAAAAGTCGTCCATAAGCCCAATGCCATTGCTCAAGTGCGCATTCATAGCATCCCGGGTACCGAGCCGGTCTGCAATTTCAAACAAGATATCCATCCAGTTTTTGATACCTTCAGGCGGGTCAACAACCGGGCGAATCCACTGCAGGTACCAATCGCCCAGTCCCGGTGGAATAAATGCTGGTGGAGCATTTACCGGGTACAGAAAATATCGCTCAAAGTCGTGCGCTTCCGGCAGCAGAATATCAGCGAATTCACAGGTTTCATCGATTTGGATCGCAAATCCAAGAATAAAATCCAACTTCTGCAAATAGGCGGCGATTGATTTTGGATCGTAATAACTTTTGAGGAAATTTGTGCGGCAAACGATCAGCGCCGAAGGATGATAGTCCAGACCCACCTTCTCCGGTTCCGACATCGAATAATGAAACAGGTTTGCCAGGAAGCCGGACATTGGGAACAGGCCTTCCATATCAAATGATTCGGGAACATGCACCGGGTTAGGTGGATAGCATTTTCTGAAACCATTTGATCTGGCGTGATCTGTTAGCATGTCTGATTCAAGCAGACCATCCTCACCCGTCTTTGCCGCCCATGCACCATAGGGGCCAAATGCGTTTACACCCAGCAGGCCACCCGGAACATCCATCGCGCCAAGGATAATATTAATGAGTTGAATGGAAAAGCAACTGAAGTAGCTATTCTTATGCGCATTCACACCACGTTTGAAATCAATGGCCGCAGGTCTCCATGGAAGTGTTTTTCCTTGAATCTCAATGGTTGCACCAATTTTTGCGGCCTCTCCATGTTCCCTGGCAAAATTCCTGATAATTTCAGTGGGGACGCCGGCGATCGACGAGGCGCGTTCGGCGGTCCACTCCGCGACGCCTTTCTTGAGCAATTCAAATGCGGTCTGGTATTGAGCTTCATTAATCTTGAATGAGCCCTCCAGTTCGGTCCTACCGGGATCAGTACTGTCAAAAGGCACGGCAGCTTTGTTGTCAATATCCCAGACCATCGGCTTCGCGGTCTTCTCGTCGCGCAAATAATGCCCATCTTTTCCGATGAGGTAGGTGCCGTTGGTCCGGCGCTTCAAAAAGTCCTCATCAAAAATCCGGAATTCATTGAGCAGCAGGTTGACAATGGCGAGTGCCATGGCGCCGTCACTGCCGGGTCGTATCGGTATCCATTGATCTGCCTTGGCTGCAGCGTTGCCTAGCAGAGGGTCTATTACAATTAGCCTGGTGTCCCTGTGCTTGGCCTCTGCCATGCTTCGGGCCGCCTTTGTTGGATTGTTGTTTGCCCCATGGCCCAGTTGCGCACCCCACAAAACAAGTCTTTCACAGTGATCAACATCGATCTCGGAATTGGCAGTGCCGAAGGTGTGCGAAAAAACGGTATGCAGCCCGCTGCCACAATAACCGCCATTGTTAAAATCATAGTTTGTTGTTCCAAAGGCCTGGCCAAAGGCCTGGGTGACAAAACTGTTGGGTGCTTCGAACACGGCGATAGCGAGTTCACGCGGGTCTCCTTGCCGCACATCCTCAAGCCGCTTGGTAATGATCTCCAAAGCTTTTTCCCACCCAATCTCCTTCCACTTTGGGTCTATTCCCAATCCCTTTTCGGGGTTTGTCCGCATAAGGGGCCTGGTGACCCTGTCGGGATTGTACAAGTCGGCGATGCGGGCCAGCGATTTACCACAGAGCTTGCCGCGGGAACTCGGGACGCCAGGATTTCCCCTCAGGTCAATGATCTTTCCATCTCTTGCTTTTACCTGAATGGCACATGCGCTGAAACAGCCATTACAGGATGTGTTGACCCATTTAACGTCATTATTATTTGACATTTGTTTTTCCACGTCCGTCTATCTTCAAAATCGGTTCGTAAGCCCCGGCCCGAACTATAGCGAAACGATAGGTAAAATCTCCCACCAGGCGGCTGAATACCGCCACCACAGCTATTGTGACTGCAAATTCATACGCGATGACATCGCGCCACCACTCACAGGCTGCGATCAGGAAAAATGGTACAACGATGCCCAAAACAAGCGCCACCCCAAGAAAGATAACCTTCAGACTGCCATTGGCAAGCCGCGCAAGTGACGCATATACAGCCAGGGAATTTCCCGAACGGCGAAGGTGCATAACGGTAAGAACGAAACTGAGTGCCAGAAAGGCAAGGGTAATTTGTGAAATATACAGGGTGAATTCGGAACCATCAGATACAGTCCAGTTCAGACCGGCAAGGATGACTGCTCCTGATGTGACCGAGTGAGACACGAATGTTACGGGAAACAGACTGCCGTTCCACAACTTCACTGCATTCATCGACCCCAGCAGCCAGCCCGCGTAAAACATCAGCAGTACAGCAAAGACGGAAGACACCAGAAAGGCCAGCACTCGATACGGCCCCTGCACGCCGGCATAGACCAGATACAACCAAATTAAACCCGAGCAAAAAAAACCGGCAATAATAAAGGGGCCGCGACTGACCCAAGCCGTTGCCAGATTGGCCGGGACGCGCCAGAAGCGACCTGCCTTACCCAGGTGAGCAACCAGGGCCACAATCGCGATAACGACAAATAACAAGCCGGTCGTCGCCAGGAACAGGTTGTTGCTCAGGATTGCAGCCAGGTAGGTCGCAGCCCCAACGCCTTCACCCCAAAAGCTGAGCACTTCAAGAAAGTCTATTTCCTGATTGAAACGAATGCCAACAGTAAAGGCATGCCCCCTGTCATGGTCACGGTAACGCCGGTCAGGCTGCACCCTCTCCACAAAATTTCTGTCAAATAATAATGAATTTAGGGTCATGGTGTTAAAATGAGAAACCAATCAGACTCATACATATAGTTTGGTATTCACTTATTACGAACCCGTCCAAAATGCCGGGCGAGAAAAAGGCTATTTACCAATGCACCGACACCCGTGATGAGCGTATCGAGATTAACTCCTGCTTGGAAACTCCCCACTCCCAGCAATAGAGAATATCCCAACACGAAATTGAAAAATCCCCATAATACGTTGACCAAAGGAGAGGATTCGCCAACACCCGGTGGTTTGGCAAACGGGCTTTGAAAACGATTGCCTGAAACCCCTTGAATAAAGTGCGGCAGTGAATTCACCAATAAAACGGCCCCGAAAAAGTGTGCCAAATGAATATACCAAACCATGAATCTCGCCTATTAAACAACTTTAATAATGATGTAAATGTAATTCACAGCCCAAAACCTGAGAACATCGTGGTCTTTTCTCAGGTGCCTTTAAGCTGATCAGGCTTCCATGAAGACGCCCATTTTTTACCGGGTGCCCATCGTTTCATGGTTTCGGGAACTTCCACCGTCACTGCTTTTGGCCAGTATTCCTGCATATATTGCTCGTGACCACTGTTGGGATTCTCAGTACATTTATCGGCTGCCCACGTCAATCCGAAAGTGCCCATCCCCCCACACCAATCGCATCTTGTACACTTCACGATTTCATTTTTTTTGCCCGCCTTCACTTTATTCGGCCACGCTGGATCCGCCATTGATTCCCTGGCATGAGACACCATGTCGATATCACCATCTCGAACGGCTTTCGCGGCTACTTCCGGGGTCTGCAAGCCGGGCATGATAACCGGGATATGAAGCGTTTTTTTCATCTTCTTTGCCAGTTTCAGCAACTCAAGATTATCCCCTTTGTAGCCGACCAGGGCCGTCATGTCGTCATAACCCGACCCCCTGCTGAGGTCGATAGCATCTGCACCTGCCTCTTGACACCAAATGGCTATCTGCCGTTGGTCTTCAGCAGTATTGCCGTCTTTCTGCCTCTCATCCGCACTCAGCCGTACTACTATAGGTACTGCGTTTCCAAAACAATCCTTTAACATGGCCAGCAGTTCCAACAGGATTCTGGCCCGGTTTTTCAGGGAGCCACCATACTCGTCATTGCGTTGATTAGTGCGTCGTGATAAAAATTGATGTCCCAGGTACCCATGGTTGAAATGCAATTCAAGCCCATCAAAACCGTATATGATGGCCAGTGCGCAGGCATTGACAAAATCACTCTGGTCTTGATGGATCTCCTCAGCCGTCATTTCTCTAGGTACTATTCCAACAAAGAACTTGCTTGGATCGCGAAAATAATACTTACGCCAGCGCATGAATGCCTGATGGAAATTATCGCGGAAGCACTCCGTATCCATCGGTATCGGTGAGGCGCCTTTGGCGTGCATTACTCCACTATGCCTGCCAAAACCAAGCGACATCTGCGCAAAGACTTTTGTGCCCGTTCCCAGGGAATGTATTGACTGCGTAAAATCCCACCAGAATTTACCATACCGGCTAAAATGCTTTGCTCGGTCTGTGTAAATACAGGTCGTTCCAGGCGCATCCCCAGCGGCTTCCTGATTGGTAATAATGGCACCAGTGGTAATGAGTCCGTAACCCCCTAACGCGCGTGCATTATAGTAACTTGTATACTGTAAATTCGGATGCCCATCCTGATCGCCCCTTCCCGACATGGGCGCGACCATAAGCCTGTTTTTGATTTCTACCGGACCAATCCTGATGGGTTCAAATAATTTTTCGAATGGCATTAGTTTCTCTCAAATATCTTGCTTCGTGATTAACATTTCTTTAGCAGTTAATGAACACCGGATTGGCAGGCTCCGGCGCAAGGTAACGACAAGATTATATTTTTAATCAAGTCCCAAGGACCCCGGATTCATCAAACGTTTGGGGTCGACACAGTTTTTGAAGTCCTCAACCAGACTCCAGCAATCGTCACTTATCACTTCTTTATAGGGATAATATTTATTCACGTGATAGTGGACACCGCGAAATTTTGGGAAAAACTCCCGAACCATCTTGGCCCGCAACTTGGTGGCAGCTTCCCGCGCACCAGGATTGTCGGGAATGTTGCCATAAAGTTGTTTTTGGTCAGCGCTCAACAAACTGTAACGCAGCGGGCTCAAGCGATCCTTGTAATAGAAGATCGGCTCTATGCCAAACTGGTTATCAGCCACTACCATGAGAATTCCCCAGCTTATGCCGTGCTCTTCTAAATAAGATTCATGCTCTTTGAAGAAAGCATCCAGTGCTATCCTGGCCTTCGCTCCCTGCGACAGAGAAAGACACCAGTTGGTTGGAAAACAAACCTCGCCTTCGGGGCCAAGAAATAGTTCCTCGATAGGATTGAACGGTTGGTTACGCAAAAAAATCGATAATATTGGCGGTAAAGGCTTGCCGCCAATTCGTTTAAGTGTCCTTTTTACGAGGCGAATAGCGGATTCAGCGGCACGTTGGTCGATGCCTTCCACGGTGACATTGATGGAATGCGGCCAATCGGCCAGGAAACCCAGCCCGGCACCACGGGCTAGAGATATCAGATTACGAGCACCCACCAGAACATTGGAGCTGTTTCGCATGACACGCTTTATGAGCGCCCTTTTTTGTTCCAGTGTAGTTGTCGACTGACCATCTATCCATTGGTGGTGCATGCGCCGGTCAAAGGCAAGACCAAACCAGACAATACTGAGGTGGCCGAGTTCATATACCGCCTGGTTTACGTCTTCGAGGCGCTCAAACCCAAAACACGCAAATGCTGTTCCGGCAAGTCTACGCTCCAACCGGAAGCTAACCTTGGTCTTTATACCGAATGCACCACCATCGTTGACGAACAAATCCGTGAAATCGGGACCGTGGCTTCTCAAGCCAGGATGTTCGGGGGCGATTGCCAGGGCGCCGGTTTGTACAATACGACCATCCGGAAGTACTACCTCGAAGCCGAGCAAATACTTGGCAGAGTCACCTTTACCGTGCCCCATCGTGTTGTTACCCAAAGCACCACCAACGGTCGTTTTAATGCCGCCCATCGGGCCTACCCACGGTATGGCATAGTCGGCGCCACTGAGCGCTTCTTGAATCTGCGCCCAGGTCACGCCTGGCTCTACGGTTATGTGCAGGCCTTCGAAATCGATGTCGAGAATCCGATTCATCCGGTGCATGTCGATGACCACTGACCCTTCCCGTTTAGGCACCGTGCCAAGCGAGAATGACAAACCTGCTCCGCGGGGAACGATCGGTATATCGAACTGATAGGCGAGTTTCATGATCATGATGACCTCGTCTGCGGACTCCGGTATGGTGACAATCGCGGCACTTGCCAACCGTTGTTCGCTGAGGTCTACAGAGTAAAACTCGAGTGAGTCAGCATCTACAAGGACTTTTTCCGAACCCAGACTTTCTGTAAGTACACTTACGAAGCGATCCAGGTTAGCACTGGTTCCTTGTTTCATCTTTTCATCTCTTCATCATTCATTTAAGGATCACTCGAATTATTGGAAAGTATATCGAACCGATATGCCCCATTCCCGACCGCGTGTAAAGGCTGCCTCGGCGTGACCAAAGCCGTCAAGAACATCTGTACCACCAAGCTTGACGATGTTGTCCGTCAGGTCCTTGCCATACGCAGAGATATCCCAAAGCTTGTCAGCTGAACGCCATGTAACGCGCGCGTTTACTGTTTCATAGGACTCCTGGAACAATGTCGGATGATTCAGCTCATCAAGAAATGTATCATCCTGCCAATGAAAATTAGCATGCAAGATCAGGTCTCCGTCCAATATTGCGTCAAAAAAAGTGTACTGTGCTGAACCTGCAAACGTCCATTTCGGGGTGTAAGCATGAGCATTATCCTTGCCGATGCCCGCTGCGGGATCAACCGAATCATAAGCAAAATCGGTATAACCCAGGGCAGCGGTCAGGACCAATGCATCAGTGGGTACTGCCGTCGCCTCAAATTCCAAGCCCCATACGGTGGCTGAACCCGCATTCCGCATGATGATGTCAATACCCGATGCTGTAGCAACATTGGTCAACACCTGTATATCTTTGTAATCATACAAGAATACTGCTCCGTTCAACCGCAATTGTCTGTCATGCCAGTCAGTTTTGGCGCCGATCTCATAGGCAGTCAATTTCTCCTGATCGAACGGTGCAAATCCTTCAGGGGTCAGGGGCCGTGGATTGATACCTCCGCTCTTGTGACCGGTCGAAGTCACCAAGTAATACAGCGCATCGTCGCTGGGCTTGTACTCGAGGCCGGCACGATAATCAATATACTCCCAGGTTTTTTGTGTCGGGGTTACCGTTAGTATATTCGGGATCACCGAAAGCGAATTTAAAACGCTATCCTTCTCATCCCTGCTATAGCGTAAACCACCTGTGAACGACATGTTATCGGTCAAAGCATACGTCGCCTGACCGAAACCGGCCGTACTTTTGGAATTAATTGCAACATCCAGATTCAAATGAATCGCTGGAGCGAAATTAAGTGGGTTACCCGCACCACCTGCGCATGGAGGAAGGAAGGGTGGCAGCGCAGCGCAACCGAACGGGAGTTGAAAAGCAAGCCAGGGAATGGAAAAAGGAGGCAGCGCAGCTTCCAGCGCATTGTACAGGGTCTCTCCGCCGAACGTAACATCATTAACCAATCTGGAGTCCTCGTCCATGTAGAACACACCTGCTACCCACTGCAGACGGTCGTCGGAAGCAGTGCCAAGTAACTGCAGTTCCACCGAGGTCTGGTCTTGATCAATGGTCTCCCCCAAATCAGTAAAGCTGTATGGCTGTTTATCAACATCGAACGTGCCTTCGGTGGAAATCTCCCGATGCGCGATGATTAACCGGCTACTCAAGCGATCTGATATATCCCAGGACACACTACCGTTAGCCCCCCAAAACTCACCTTCGTAGAAATCGGGGCCAAGCCCACGAGTTGCATGCGGACCCACCTGCGATACTGCCGGGTCTCCAAATGTCGGGTCCAATAACTGCACGACCAACCCAACAGTCAACAATGGACCTGGATTCTGACGGGTGCCGACCGAAACAGTGGGGCTGGCAGATTGATCATCCTTGTGGTAGTCACCGGACAGAACTATTTCCAGATTATCAGCCGGCACCCAGCGCAACATGCCACGATAGGTTTCAGAGTTCCGGTCACCATACACTTCCCCATTGACCAGGTTGTGAACGTATCCATCCTGTCCCTTGTGCCCGGCTGCAATTTTGGCGAACAGGTTCTGGGTCACTGGCCCACTCAGCAAGCCCTGAAAATCAAGGCGGCCATCACTGCCGCCTGTTACCTGCGCGGTAAAGTGAAAATTTTCACCGGGTTTCGAAGTTACCGCACTGATCGCTCCGCCGATGGTGTTCCGACCGAACAGCGTTCCCTGTGGACCACGCAACACCTCCACCCGTTGCAGATCCAACAGGTCCAGGATTCCTCCGACGGTCCGCCCGTAATAAACGCCATCGACGTACATCCCAACCCCGGGTTCCACGCTGGGGGCAAAGTCAAACTGTCCAATACCGCGAATATAGATCACCGCGGAACGGTTTACACTCGCCGCCCCTGCTTCGTTGAAAGCAACATTTGTAGCCACGGTATCCAGATCACCAAAATCCTCAAGGACAGCGCTTTGCATGTTTTCCGCACTGAACGCGTCAATCGATATTGGTACGTCTTGTATGTTCTGTTCACGTTTCTGGGCCGTGACGATAACTTCTTCCAGGATGTTATCTTGTGCCAATACCAAATTCGCCGGGAAACCGGACACGACACAGACAATTCCCAAGCGCAGGAGTAATCCCGATATGACATGACAATTCGTGTTATACGAAGGATTTCTATTTATTCGAGAGTTAGTCATAACATACCTTCCAATTTGCATGTACCCATGAATTTATAATTTAAATCAATACAATCTGAATTTATTATATGCTAATATTGTATGACAATGCAATTTATTATGTCAAAATATCTGGGCGGATGTGACTGTGCTTCGATAGCCTGTCTATCTGAAGGTGGCTAATTTCAAAAAGAACAACAACAGGAATGATTACAGCGCGATGATATCCTGTTCAGGGGAAATGATAATTTTCACACGAAGTTATATTCAAACCCCGTTTGTCGGGATTGAGTTTTCTATCTTATGAACTTCGCTAGTTGAGGCGATTACGGAAAGAGGTATATGGGCGTCACTGAGTTGAAGCCAAGGCTACTACTATTGCGATTTGAGTGAATCATATTGTACATTATTATCTGATTTTATTGTTTGTATTTCAACAGATGATAAATACTATTTCTATATTTATAAAATTTAGTGGGATTAGCTAATGTCTGCCATTGAAAACACCGTGAGTAAATTAAAATCGCGAATTAAACAGGGTTATTACGCGCCCGGACAGCGACTGATTGAACGCGATCTGGAGAGAGACTTGAAAGTTGGGCGCAGCACTGTTCGTGAAGCATTGCGCCGTCTAGCTGGAGATGGACTTGTTGTCCAGGAGGCCAACCGCGGTACATCCATTCGGGCGTTAAGTCGTAGTGATGTTATCCATATCTATACGGTGCGAGAAGTGATTGAAGGCCTTGCTGCAAGACTGGCCGCAAATAATATTGATACCGGTGATAACAAAAAGCGCCTCAAAGCCGCTCTTCATGATATGCGCGCTGTCAGCAAGAAAAATGAATTTCTCAAGTACATGGAACTCAACGAGCAGTTACATAAGCTAATAATCGAAATCAGTGAAAATCCCTGGTTACCAGGTATAGCCGAGCAACTTTGGCTGCCTGTTTTTCGCCTTCAATTCAATCGCTTCATTCAGGCGAATTCGATGAAAGTATCATTGGAAGGGCATGAACGGATAATAAAGGCCATTCTTGATGGCGACGGGCCTAGAGCTGAAAGGTTCATGCGTGCGCACATTCGCAGTGCACAAAAAACAGTTTTGGTTATCCCGGAAGAATTTTTTGGATATTGAACCACGAACCGCCCGCCGGGGTTGATTTTGCCTCGTCAAAAACGCCGGATAGCGCTTCACATTCCGGCGGGATTTGTGTCTGCCATGTCACTTGTCAATAACGCTGCCAAGCGTTGAAATTGACTCAATCAATGTCTGTGACAAACCACCTGCTTCCTGAAGGTATTCTTTTGTTTTTTGCTTAACATACATAATTGTCATACAATATATAAATACAAAAAAATATACTATGGAAAATCAGAATGCGCCCGCCAATAAAGCGTGTTACCGGAATAAATCTCTTCAAGGACCGAGAACCATTGAAAACCGACCTCACATATTTCGACAAGGTATGGCGCGATCATGTTGTTTCAGATCTGGGTGACAATACCTGCCTGTTGCATATCGACCGGCACTTCTTACATGAATTGAGTGGCGCTATGTCATTCAAAGGTCTCGTTGAAAAGCACCGTATGGTCCGTAGCAACACACTTACCTTCGCCACATTGGATCATGTTCTGGATACCTTTCCCGGACGCGATGACACCACCAAAATACCACAAGGGGCCGAATTCATTCGGGGTCTGCGGGAGGGTTGCCACCAACACGGCATCACCTTGTTTGACCTCAATGATGAGCGGCAAGGCATCGTACATGTCATCTCCCCTGAATTGGGTATTGCACAACCGGGAAGCACCCTGGCTTGTGGTGATAGTCATACCTGCACTGTTGGCGGAGTTGGCGCTATTGGTATTGGCGTCGGCTCTTCTGATGGGGAAATCGTTTTGACGAGCCAGTGCCTGATCCAGACAAAGCCAAAAAACATGCGGGTTAATTTTGAAGGTGCGTTAGTGCCAGGTGTCTTTCCAAAAGATCTCATTTTGTATCTGATAGGCCTGGTTTCCGCAAAAGCCGGGGTGGGTTATGCCATCGAGTTTAGTGGCTCCACCATCCGCTCGATGGCGATTGAAGGGCGCTTATCAATCTGCAATATGGCCATTGAGTTATCAGCCAGGACCGGGTTTACCGCACCGGATGAAGTGACGTATCAGTACCTGCATGGCAAACCTTTTTCGCCAAAAGGTGCATTTTGGGACCAGGCTGTTGCCTACTGGGACACCTTAAAGTCAGATGAAGCAGCACAATTTGATCGGGAAATCACGATAGACTGCAGCACAATCGCACCACAAGTTACCTGGGGAACCAGTCCGGAGCATGTCGTGGGCATCGATAGCCGTGTTCCGGATGTGGGACATGGGTCATCAACGGGTAATACAACAAATGCGCAGAAGGCCTACGAATATACTGGCCTGTCACCCGGTACCGCACTCGAGGGTCTCAAGATTGATGCGGCCTTTATAGGATCCTGTACCAACAGCCGGTTCAGTGATTTGCAGATTGCTGCAACCCTGTTAAAGGGTCGGAAAGTAGCACCTCACGTGCGGGCGATTTGTACGCCGGGCTCGATGGCCGTTAAACGCAAAGCCGAGGTAGAAGGGATTGCCAAGGTCATTAAAGAGGCGGGTTTTGAATGGCGTGAGCCGGGTTGCTCTTTGTGCATGAGCGGTGGGGCCGGTGGTGAAAGCTTTGCTCCCGGGGCACGGATAATTTCCACCACCAACAGGAATTTTGAACATCGTCAAGGCAAGGCGGTGATCTCTCACCTGGCCAGTCCGGCAACGGTCGCTCTCTCAGCAGTGGCAGGCAAGCTTGCAGATGTTCGCAAGGCTATGCAATAGCAATGGACCGGTTCACTGAGATAAGCGCTATAGCGGCACCACTGCTGCAGTCAAATATTGACACAGATGCCATTATTCCCGGAAATCAGTTGTTGCGAGTTGCACGGTCCGGCTTTGGCGACGGTTTATTTGCGAACTGGCGTTTTCAAAGCGACACCAATGGCGTTCGCATTGAACGACCGGGATTTGTCCTCAATCAAGCCCCCTATCGACAGGCCAAGATCCTGCTTGCCGGACCAAATTTTGCATGCGGTTCATCCCGGGAACCTGCCGTATGGGCACTGCGTGATTGGGGCCTTCGATGCATCATTGCCCCCAGTTTCGGTGAGATTTTCTATGCCAACTGTTTCAAGAATCATATTTTGCCTGTGGTATTGAATTACGAAGCCGTTAAAAGCATCGCCGCGCAAGTTGAGGCATGTGACGGTGAAGCAAAGGTGACTGTTGATCTGGAGAATTGCCTGGTTATAACGCCGGATGGACAGCAGTTTGTCTTTTCAATCAATGATTACTTTCGCAATGAGCTGTTACAGGGGCTTGATCCTGTTGCGGCAGTACTGCGTTATGACGCTGCCATATCGAGCTTTCAGGAAACGGATCGTAAACGCCGCCCCTGGATTTATGTGGATACTAAAACAGTAAAGTAAAGGAAGTTTATTCATGACAAAAAAAACAATTCAGTCTCTTATCACCCAAAAGTGTCCCCTTTTATTACCCATAGCCCACGACGCGTTGTCTGCGCGTCTTATTGAACTTGCCGGCTTTCCGGCTTATTCCATCGGCGGATTTGGTTTGGCTGGATGCCGTTACATGCTGCCTGATATCGGGCTCGCCAGTTTTGGTGAAATGGCGGCAGGGGTACGAGACATCATGACAGGGAGTTCATTACCGGTACTGGTTGATGCGGACGATGGCTATGGAGACATCAAGAACACAGCACGTACTGTGGAGGTATACGAATCCATGGGTGTTGCCGGAATTTTGCTTGAAGATCAAGTGAACCCGAAGCGCTGCGGGCATATGGGCGGAAAATCAGTCGTCTCCTCTGAAGCAGCCGTGAAAAAGCTGGAAGTGGCTTTGACAACACGGAAAAGCAGTGATTTTTTTATTGTTGCCCGTACTGATGCTCTCTCCGTACTTGGCATCAAGGAAGCAATCCGACGCGGCCACAGGTATGCGGAAACCGGGGTAAACGCAGTTTATGTTGAAGCGCCCACTTCGAGTAATGAGATTGAAATCATAGCTAAAGAACTATCAGGAGAAACCCTTCTGGTGATGAATATGGCGGAAGCTGGCAGGACACCGCTCATTCCAGCCAACGAACTGGCAGACATGGGTTATTCGATTATCGCTTATCCATCCACATTGTTACTGCGCGTTATTACGGCGATACGCGAAGGATTACAGGTGATAAAAGATCAAAACTTTACTCAGGGGACGCAATTGTCGTTCTCGGAATTTACGCGATTTTTCGGGATTGAGAAGTGGGATGAACTCGAGAACAGCTTCAGGGAGACCGAGCAGTGATGCATCCGTTCTAGTTCTTCTTTCGTAAAAAAACTACAAAACAGAACAACACCAAATAATATGACCAATAAATCCAATGAGAATTTTATTGCATGGTATGCGGTCTGCGTATTGACACTCGCTCATTTATTTTCGATAGCAGACCGGCAAGTTCTGGCGCTACTCATTGAACCAATACGCCATGACCTGCATATCTCCGACACTCAAATCAGCCTCTTGGGTGGCTTTGCATTTGCAATTTTTTATACTTTTTTTGCTTTACCGATTGCATACCTGGCAGATAGGAAAAGTAGACGTGTAATTATTACAATTGGCATTGCTACCTGGAGCATAATGACATCTGCTTGCGGTTTGGCTAAAAATTTCATGTACCTGCTTCTGGCAAGGATGGGGGTTGGAGTCGGGGAGGCTTCATTGGGGCCTGCTGCTTATTCAATGATTTCCGATTATTTCCCCGCAAACCGTTTGGGCCGTGCAATGGGGGTATTCGCCATAGGATCTTCAGTGGGTACAGGACTCGCATTGCTTTTCGGTTCTGCAATCCTCACGCTTGTTTCTGAGTTGCCAACTATTATTTTCCCAGGCCTTGGCGTTCTAAGCTCTTGGCGGTTAGCTTTTATCTTTGTCGGTTTACCTGGCCTCCTCGTGGCCGGTTTGCTGATGACAGTGAAAGAGCCAAAACGTAAGGATTATGGAGCAAGTCAAACCGATGAATTAAATTTGCGTGACAAACAAAAAACAGAAAATAATATATTGGTTTTTCTTCTACACAACTGGAAAACCTACGTCCCCTTACTATTTGGATTTACATTTCCTGTGCTTGTCCTCCACGCCAATCTGCTCTGGCTACCCACCTTTCATTTTCGAACATATGGTTTGGAGGCAATAGAAAGCGGCACGATTTTGGGCTCTATACTATTGGTTTTTGGAATACTGGGCTCCATTACAGGAGGTATATTGGTTGACAAGCTCCGAACTAAAGGACACGCCGATGCAGCGGTTTACCGTCTGCGCTCCTGATCGGGTTTACAGTACTCGAGGTGGTTGGTGCCCCATTGCTTGTTTACTGGCAGCACCGGGTCGCGGTTTCGGCGGTAGGGATTGAGGGTGTCTTGCCGCATGAGTGACCCCGAACGTCCGTCATGTCTGCTAAAATCCGCGACTCGATAATCTCGCCGGTTTCATGCATGTCAGAACTGCAACGACAAATCGCCCGCAGGCGTACATTTGCGATCATCTCGCACCCGGATGCGGGTAAAACTACGCTGACCGAAAAGCTGTTGCTGTTTGGTGGCGCGATCAAGATGGCCGGTGCGGTCAAGGCCAAAAGAGCCGTCCGTCACGCCACTTCGGACTGGATGAAACTGGAGCAGGAGCGTGGTATTTCGGTGACCTCTTCGGTCATGCAGTTCACCTATGATGACTGCATCGTCAATCTGCTGGACACACCCGGCCACGCAGATTTTTCCGAAGACACTTATCGCACACTGACCGCGGTGGATTCTGCCTTGATGGTGATCGACTGTGCCAAGGGCGTCGAGGCCCGAACCATCAAGCTGATGGAGATTTGCCGTTTGCGCCAGACACCCATTTATACCTTTATCAACAAGCTCGACCGCGAGGGCCGCGATCCGGTGGAGCTGTTGGACGAAGTGGAAGCGGTGCTTGGCATCCAGTGCGCACCGGTTACCTGGCCGGTCGGCATGGGTAAACGTCTCAAGGGTGTCTACCACTTGCCGGACGATGCCTTGTTCCTGTACGAGTCGGGTAAAAACTATGTCACCCAACAGGCCGAGATCGTTCAGGGTATCAACAACCCGCTGCTGGATGAGCATCTGGGAGAATACGACGCACGTGAACTGCGTGATGAAATTGAACTGGTTCGAGGCGCCAGCCATACATTTGACCACGACGCGTACCTTGCCGGTGACCAGAGTCCGGTATTTTTTGGCTCGGCAATCAACAACTTTGGTGTAACACCCCTGCTGGAATCATTTGTCAGGCACGCACCCGCACCGGCTTCGAGGGCGACCACCGGGCGTGAAGTGCGCAGTGATGAAGAAGCCCTGAGTGGTTTTGTCTTCAAAATCCAGGCCAACATGGATCCAGCCCACCGCGACCGTATTGCTTTCATGCGAATTTGTTCGGGCAAGTTTGCCCAAGGTATGAAAATCAGACACGTGCGTCTTGGCAAAGACATCAAGATTGCCAATGCATTGACCTTCATGGCGCAGGATCGCGACCATGTCGAGGAAGCCTGGCCGGGTGACATCATCGGTATCCACAACCACGGCACCATCGCCATCGGAGACAGTTTCAGCGAGGGCGAAAGACTGCAGTTCACCGGTATCCCCAATTTCGCACCCGAGCTGTTCCGGCGCGCGCGTTTGCGTGACCCGCTCAAGCTCAAGGCCCTGCAAAAAGGTCTTATGCAACTGTCCGAAGAGGGCGCAACCCAGTTTTTCCGGCCTCTGCTGGGTAATGATTTGATATTGGGCGCGGTCGGTGTGTTGCAGTTTGACGTGGTCGCTTACCGTCTTAAGCACGAGTACAGTGTCGATGCCGGTTTTGAAAACACCCATGTGCAGACCGCTCGCTGGGTCAGTTGTGATGATGAAAAACTGCTTGAAGATTTCAGTAAACAGTTAAACAACAATCTCGCCCGCGATGCGGCCGGGCAACTGGTTTACCTGGCACCTTCGCGTGTCAACCTGCAATTGACCGAGGAACGCTGGCCAGCTATCCGCTTTGCCGCGACCCGCGAAACACTGCTGTTTGTGAAGTGACCGTTTGAGTATGCCCGCCACGCAACTGCGAACCCTGTTTCCCGGGCGGGACAGACGCAAGGCCATCTGGGCCATCGCCCTGCCAATCATGGGCGGCATGATGTCGCAAAATGTCCTCAATCTGGTAGATATCGGCATGGTAGGTCATCTCGGTGATGCCGCGCTGGCTGCCACCGGTATCGGCAGTTTCTCAAATTACCTGGCGATTTCTTTCATCATCGGTCTGTCGGCCGGTGTACAGGCACTGGCGGCGCGACGACTGGGTGAGGAGCGCCTCACCGAAACAGCCGTCCCGCTCAATGGCGGATTGATACTCTCATTGCTGATCGGTGTGCCGCTGTGCGCTGCACTCTACCTGGCCATACCCGCAGCTTATCATTTTCTCAGTGACGACCCTGCGGTCATAGCCCAGGGTGTGCCCTATCTGCAGGTGCGCATACTCAGCATGGTAGCGGTCGGTATGAATTTTTCCTTCCGTGGTTACTGGAGCGCCATCCACATGACCGGCGTGTACCTGCGGACTCTGCTGATCATGCACGCCATCAACATTTTTTTGAACTGGTTGCTGATATTCGGTCACCTCGGTTTCCCCAAGATGGGTGTGGTCGGCGCCGGTCTTGCGACCACGATTTCACTATACATCGGTACCGGTCTGTATTTCTTTTTTGCCCTGCGGCATGCACGTGACAAGGGCTTTTTGCACCGCATCCCGAGTCGGCAAACCCTGTGGCAGCAGTTCCGGTTGTCACTGCCCTCGAGTCTGCAACAATTATTTTTTTCAGCAGGTCTGGTGACACTGATCTGGATCATGAGCCGTATCGGCACCGCCGAGGTGGCTGCCGTCAATGTATTGATGACCTTTCACATCACTGCCATCCTGCCTGCCTTTGGTATTTCGCTGGCCGCCACCACGCTGGTGGGCAATGCCCTGGGCAGAAATGATACCGGGGACGCGGCCTTATGGGGCTGGAACGCTGCCGCCATCAGCCTGGTCTATGGCCTTTTGCTCAGTGCTGTGTTGATCCCGTTTGCCAGGCCATTGCTGGGTGTATTTCTCAACAACCCTGAAACCCGTCAACTGGCGTATGTACCGATGATACTGTGGGCACTGGTGATCGGCTTTGACACGATGGGCATGGTTCTGATGAACGCCCTGGTCGGTGCCGGCGATACCCGCCGCAGCATGTGGATCAGTGTGATTGCACAATGGGTGTTTTTCCTGCCTTTTGCCTATATCGTGGGTCCGCTGCTTGGCTTTGGTCTTTTGGGTGTGTGGGTCGTCAACGGGCTGTACCGGGCCGGGCAGGCGCTGGTCTGTGTACAACAATGGGCTGGACGGCACTGGGCCGGCATCAAAGTTTGATTTGCCAGCTTTCGTCAAAGCTTATACATTGCAGCACTTATAAGTAAAACAATCTCGCCTGGGAGCACTCGATGATTAGCAGTATTGTGTTTGGCCTGTTTGGTCTGGTTGTCCTGATTTCAATCGCAATTCTGTTTTCCGGAAACCGCGGCGCGATTGACTGGAAACAGATTGCGGCCGGTATTGGTTTGCAAATAGTGTTTGCCATTCTTGTGATCATCGTGCCGGGTGGCAGGGAGTTTTTTAGCGCTTTCAGCCATATTTTTGTCAAGATCATCGATTTTGCCCTGACGGGTGCGCAATTTGTCTTTGGCGATCTCGCCAGGCAAACTGAATTTGGTTTCATATTTGCCTTCCAGGTACTGCCCACGATCATCTTTTTTGCCTCACTGATGGCTGTGCTTTACCACATCGGCTTGATGCAGAAAATCGTCCAGGGTATGGCCTGGGTTATGCTTAAAATCCTGCGGACCAGTGGTTCGGAGTCGCTCTCGGTTGCTGCCAACGTCTTTGTTGGACAAACCGAGGCGCCGCTGGTGGTGCGTCCCTATATTGCGAAGATGACGGAATCCGAGTTATTCACCATGATGGTCGGGGGTATGGCCACCATCGCGGGCGCCGTGCTGGCAGCCTACGTGTCCATGCTGGGTGGTGCAGACGAGGCGCAACGTTTGTTTTATGCGCGCCATCTGCTGGCAGCCAGTGTAATGGCGGCACCCGCAACCATTGTTATCGCCAAGCTGCTGCGGCCGGAAACCGAAGAGTCCCTGACCAAAGGCTCGGTCAAACTGCACGTGGAAAAGACCGCTACCAACGTCATCGAGGCCGCCGCCACGGGTGCTGCTGATGGTGTCAAACTGGCCCTCAATGTCGGTGGTATGCTGCTGGCCTTTTTTGCTTTGATCACGATGCTCAACTTTCCGCTGCAGTGGCTCGGCCAGGTGAGCGGTCTTGAAGCCGCCGCAGGTCAGCCCCTGAGTCTTTCACTCATCCTCGGTTACATACTGTCACCCCTGGCCTGGATCATCGGTGTGCCGTGGAATGAGGCCATTGCCATCGGCGGGCTGATCGGTGAAAAAATTGTCATCAATGAATTCGTCGCATACGCCCACCTGGTCGAGATCAAGGCGACTCTGTCGGAACACTCTGTGCTGATCTCGACCTACGCCTTGTGTGGTTTTGCCAATTTTTCCTCTATCGCCATCCAACTGGGTGGCATCGGTGGGTTGGCGCCAAACCGGCGCTCTGATCTTGCCCGTCTTGGCCTGCGTGCGGTTTTGGGTGGAACACTCGCCACCATGATGACAGCCACCATCGCCGGTGTACTGACGGCACTGGTTGCTTAGCCTGCATACTGGTGAAATATGCAGGCCAGTTTCAATAAGATGCGCATTGAGAGCTGTAATTAATAAGCGCATGTCCGGTCAGTCACAATTCCAGCTCTTCAGGCAACGGCGCTTTATGCCGTTTTTCGTGACTCAGGCACTCGGCGCCTTCAATGATAATGTGTTCAAAAACGGCCTGGCTGCCATGTTGGTTTTTCATGCCAGCCAGCTTGCCGGGTTGAATACCAATCAGGTCATCAACCTCAGTGCAATGGTCTTTATCCTGCCATTTTTCCTGTTTTCCGCACTCTTCGGGCAGTTTGCCGACAAGTATGAAAAATCCGCCCAGATAAGAGGGATCAAGCTGTTTGAAGTCGTCATCATGTTGCTGGCGACCCTCGGTTTCTGGTTGGACAACGTGCCGGTTCTGCTCAGTGTTCTTTTTCTGCTGGGTTTTCAGTCGACCATGTTCGGGCCGATCAAGTACGGTATCCTGCCGCAGATACTGGACCACAAGGAACTGATCGGTGGCAATGCGCTGGTCGAGATGGGCACCTTTGTCGCAATTCTCGCCGGCACCATCGCCGGCCCGCTACTGATGGGTATCGACACACACTGGCCTGTCTGGGTGAGCGCTGTTGCCCTGGCGGTTGCCATCGCCGGTTACCTCGCGAGCCGGCATATTCCGCAGGCAGTGGCAGTTGATCCGGGTCTTCAGATCAACTGGAACTTCATCACCGAAACACTGCGTAATATCCGCTTCATACGTGAAAACCGGGTCGTGCTCAATAGCGTGCTGGGTATTTCCTGGTTCTGGTTTTTTGGCGCGACCTTCCTGGTGCAAATCCCAAGTTTTTCAGAGACTGTGCTGGGCGGCGATGAAAAGCTGATGTCCACTCTGCTGGCGATGTTCATCATCGGGGTCAGCAGTGGTTCCTTACTGTGTGAGCGTCTTTCCGGTGGCCAGGTTGAGATCGGCCTGGTTCCGTTTGGTGCCATCGGTCTGACGGTTTTTGGTGTTGACATGTATTTTGCCAGTCCCACCGGTCCTGTCACCGCCACCACCCTGAGTCACTTTCTCAGCGTTGGCGCCAACTGGCGGATCATCCTGGATCTGCTGATGATCGGTGTGTTCAGTGGTTTCTATATCGTACCGCTGTATGCGCTGGTGCAACAACGCACCCACCCTGGCCACCGATCCCGGGTGATCGCCGGTAACAATATTATTAACGCGCTTTTCATGGTGATATCTGCAATCTTTGCCATGTTGTTGCTGGGACGCGCCGGCTTTACCATCCCGGGTCTGTTCCTGGTGACGGCCGTGCTGAATCTTATCGTTGCCATCTACATCTTCACACTGGTGCCCGAATTCCTGATGCGGTTTCTGGTCTGGATGCTGATCCATTCCATATATCGGGTCAAGGTCACTGGCATGGAAAACATACCCGCACAGGGGGCCGTGATCCTGGCCTCCAACCACGTCAGTTTTGTCGACCCGCTGATCATCGGTGGCACTGTCAGACGGCCGGTGCGCTTTGTCATGTATTACAAGATCTTCCGCTTGCCGTTGCTGAAATTCATCTTCAAAACCGGCAGGGCCATCGCCATTGCCGGCCGAAACGAAGACCCGGTGGTATTGCGCGAGGCCTTTCGACAGATACACGGTGTGCTTGACGACGGTGACGTACTGGGTATTTTCCCCGAGGGCCGGATCACCACCGATGGTGAAATCCATCCTTTCAAAAAGGGTGTTGAGAAGATCGTTTCCGAGCGGCCAGTCGCGGTCGTACCGATGGCGCTGTGTCATTTATGGGGTTCGTTGTTCAGCCGCCGCGACCCGTTGTTCAAACGCAGACCCTACAAGTTCCGTGCCCTGATCGAATTGCGGATCGGCACGCCGATTCAAGCTGCGGAACTGACCGCCGAACGGCTCGAGCAGGCGGTGCGGGCTTTGCGTGGGGGGGATCGTTAATAGTTACATCTGACAGTGAGTATCGTGTAGGATTGACGCCGACCATGACCCGCGTGATACGTGGTCACCCAGGAACTTGATTTGATACCGAAATACAGAACAACACAGCAAAGGAAACAACCATGAAAGACCAGACACTCGCCATTCACGCAGGCTTCAAATCCGATCCTGCCACCAAGTCTGTTGCAGTGCCGATTTACCAGACCGTCGCCTACGAGTTTGACGATGCCCAGCATGGCGCCGACCTGTTCAACCTGGAAGTGCCCGGTAACATCTACACACGTATCATGAACCCCACCACCGACGTGCTGGAACAGCGCTGTGCGGAACTCGAGGGTG
>CAZYVH010000041.1:0-23849 GCA_964650905.1 uncultured Wenzhouxiangellaceae bacterium
GCTTCGTCACCGGCCAGGTCCACCGCAACAATACCATCACGGCAAGCCAGAATTGCATCCAGTTCCCGCTGACACGTCTCCACGCCGTAGGTGCGGCTCAGTATACCGATCGCACCGGCGCGCACACCGGTGTCACGCTCGCCCGCACGCATGCCGTCAATACAGGCTTCAACGATTTCCTGCGGTCGCAAACCATGCCGCTGCGCCATGAACCACGGGCTGAACCGTAACTCGATATAATCGATACCCTCCGCTTTGGCATCCAACACGTTTTCATAGGCCACCCGCCGACACGCCTGGGCATCGACCAGGATTTCTACCAGGTACCTGAAGCGCGCAATGAAGGCCATCAGACCGGGGGCATTTTCGTCTATATGTACAAATGGTTTAAGTCCGTCTACATCTTTTGCCGGTAACGCAATGCCGTGTTGCTCTGCCAACTCAAGTATGGTCTGCAAGCGTATGTTGCCGTCGAGATGCCGGTGTAAATCACATAACGGAAGTCTGGGATCAGGCACCCCTCTTCTGCTCCGCAACCCAGGCTTTGATATTGGCTTCCAGCACGTTCAGTGGTAATGCGCCCTTACCCAGAACCGCATCGTGGAAGGCGCGTATGTCAAACTTTTCGCCAAGCTCGTCGCTTGCAAAAGCGCGCAGTTCCTTGAGTTTCAATTCACCAATTTTATAAGCCAGTGCCTGCCCAGGCCAGACAATATAACGATCCACTTCGACAATCACGTCGTGTTCCTGCTTGCCGGCATTTTTCATGAAGTAATCGATGGCCTGCTGCCTCGACCAGCCCAATTGATGCATGCCGGTATCTACGACCAGGCGTATTGCGCGCCACATTTCATAGGTCAGTTGCCCGAACTTGGCATACGGATCCTGGTAAAAGCCCATTTCTTCACCCAGGCTTTCAGCGTACAGACCCCAGCCCTCGACAAAAGCGGTGTACCCACCCACGCGTCGGAACCAGGGTACGTCTTCGAGCTCATCCTGTAATGCGAGTTGCAAGTGGTGACCGGGCACTGCCTCGTGCAGGGTCAGGGCTTCCATTTCCCAACGTGGGCGGGTGTCGAGTGCATAAGTGTTTGCATAGAAATAACCCGGTCGCCCGGCTTTTACCGAGCCACGCTGGTAATAGGCCGTGGTCTGTGATTTTTCCGCGTAGGAAGGCACCGGCTTGACGCCATAGGGTGTCCTCGGCAGCTTCCCAAACAGCTTGATCAATTCGGGATCAGCACGTTTGGCGATATCGCGGTAAGCACGCAACAGCTCATCTTTCGAGGTGAAATAAAACTGTTTGTCGGTTCGCAAAAACTCCAGGAAATCCTCAAATGAGCCTTCAAAACCGCTGTCTTTGATTACTTTTTCCATCTCGCCCCGTATACGCTTAACCTCGGCAAGGCCGATCGCATGGATTTGCTCAGGCGTCAGATCCGTGGTGGTTCTTTGCCGGACATTGTAGGCATACCACGCCTTGCCATTGGGCAGGTCGGACATACCGATCGTGGTCCGCGCGGCGGGAATATATTCGTGCTCGACAAAGGCCAGCAGTTTTTCAAATGCCGGTGCGACCCTGGTACTAAACGCGTTCTCCGCCTGCTTTTTCAATGCTTCACGCTGCAGGGTGTCAACACCCGCAGGGAAGGATTCAAAGGCGCCCAAAAGTGGACTTTGCGCGGCTTCATCGACCAACTGGTTACGAATCTGCTGGGGCACATCCCGCAAGGTGACAGCGGGTGGCGTGATACCGTCAGCCATACCCTTGCGCATCCAGGCGATCGTCTGATCAATAAGCTCCGGGGTTTTTTCCAGCCGCGCAATCATGTGGGAATAATCATTGGCGTTGTGCGGTTGCGTGATCGCCATCAGTTGGGCGATATCCTGCTGAACGCCCCCCATCTGGTTGACCGGCATCTCATCTGCCGGAAACTGCTGGCCCTCAACGTCCCGCCTGCGGTCATTCAGCAACAGGTCATAATTTAGCTGTTCTTCATCTGTCAGGGCTTCACGATTGATATTTTCGAGCGCGGTGAGAAATACCCTTGTATCACGTTCGCGATTCTTCGTGGCTGTCTGCGACTGGTCGGTCCAGCGATCCTGTCCGCGCGGATCACCCAAATAGCTTGCGAACTCGGGGTAAGAAAGCATGCTGTAGTCATAGCTGATTTGAACCAGCTCACCAAAACGCTCCGAATCACTCAAACCGGTTTCGAGACCGGCCAGTTCCTGAGTGCGTGCGGTCAGTGTGTTGATTTCATCGTGAAAATCTGCCTGGATCAATGACACAGGACAAACCAATAGCAGGCCGATCAATATAATCATTTTTTTCATGAGTTTCCGTCCCGGTGGTGAATATTACCGAGTCTTGATTGTAGAGCGCGTACCCCTGACAATCCAGCCAACCATCGTTACAACCTGCGGGATAACTTTCTGATCCAGGTTTTATCTATTTACAAAATCTATTAAATATATATTTATAATTTATTTTACATATATAACAAGCCAGGCGATAATTGCCCGGAATCAGCAATCAACGAGTTTTCCAGGAGACCAAACAATGCCACAAAAAGTACCCGCCATAACTTTCAAGACCCGGGTCCGTGATGAAAGCGTGGATGGCCCCAATCCATTCCGTTGGCAGGACGTGACATCAGATGATATTTTTTCAGGCAAAAAAACTGTTGTGTTTGCGCTACCCGGAGCGTTCACACCGACCTGTTCCAGCACTCACCTGCCTGGTTATGAGAAACTTTACCCGAAATTTCTTGCCGCTGGTGTGGATGAAGTCTATTGTCTGAGTGTCAACGACGCTTTTACCATGTTTCAATGGGGCCTGCACCAGGGCATTAAGCACGTGAAAATGCTCCCCGATGGCAGTGGTGACTTCACCCGTTTTATGGGTATGTTGGTCAGGAAGGACAACCTCGGCTTTGGCTTGCGATCCTGGCGCTATTCCATGTTGGTTAATGATAGTGAAATCCTGAAAATCTTCAGCGAGGCAGGCAAGTGCGACAATTGTCCGGGCGACCCGTTCGAGATCAGTGATGCTGACACCATGCTTGCTTTTGTTCAAAAATCGATGTAGCGACACCCGGGTCTTGTGGGGTGCCACCGGACCCCTCCCCCATCTGGTTTGCGAACCCTGACCTTCGGTGTAGCAAATCGTGACTAAAGTCATTTGACAAAATGCCCGGCAACACAGAACCTAGGGCGGTTCAATTTTAATGAGACCTTGTAGCATGCAAAACCAAAAGAGAGTTGGCCGGTTCATCTTGGCCTTTTTGATCCAACAGGCCCTGATCCTGGGGCTGCTCAGTGGAAACGCATGGGCTGGCCTTGACAGCAGTTTGCTGGCAGGCCTGAAGGCACGCGCCCTGGGCCCTGCCGCCATGAGTGGCCGGATTGCAGCCATTGACGCGGTGACTTCTGATCCCAACCACATCGTCGTTGGTGCAGCCACCGGTGGTGTATGGATTTCTAACAATGGCGGTCTGACCTGGGAGCCGGTGTTTGATGACCAACCGGTCGCCTCCATCGGCGCTGTCGCCATCAACCAGAGCAACCCCGACATCATCTGGGTCGGGACCGGTGAGGGCAACGTGCGTAATTCCACCTCGGTAGGCGGCGGAATATTCAAGTCCGTTGACGCCGGTAAGCACTGGCAGCGCATGGGTCTTGAAAAAAGTGAGCGGATAAACCGAATCGCCCTTGACCCGAGCAACCCCGGCACAGTGTATGTAGCGGCCATGGGCACGCTGTGGGGTGCGAATGAAGAGCGAGGCATTTACAAAACCATTGACGGTGGACAAACCTGGAAGAAAGTTCTCTATGTCGATGACCTGACCGGTGCAACCGATATCAAGATGGACCCGGCAAACCCCAATAAATTGTATGCCGGCATGTGGCAATTCAGACGCTGGCCCTATTACTTCAAATCAGGCGGCCCGGGTTCCGGTTTATATATCAGTAAGGATGGCGGAACAAGCTGGCAACAGCGTACAGAAGAAGACGGTCTCCCGGCGGGTGAACTGGGGCGTATGGCCTTTGCCGTCTCCCCCTCAAACTCGAAGCGGGTGTACGCCCTGGTTGAGGCTGATAAGAGCGCCCTGATACGTTCGGATGATGGTGGTGAAACCTGGAACAGCATCAACCAGGAGGTCAATATTGTTGACCGGCCTTTTTATTACACCGAAGTGGCGGTTGACCCGCAGAACGAGAATATCGTATACAACATTGGCAGCCGTGTGCGCGTTTCGATCGACGGTGGTAAAACCTTTGTCTACAACCCGGTGATCGATTGTTGTGCACCGGGCAATGCCATACATATTGACAACCATGCTTACTGGATCAATCCCAGCAACCCACAACATTTGATTTTCGGTAATGACGGTGGTCTGGCGATCAGCCGTGACAAGGGCGAGACCTTTCGTTTTGTGCGCAACCTTCCGTTGGCCCAGTTTTACCACATTGCCGTCGATAATGATCAGCCTTACCACGTCTACGGCGGTCTGCAGGACAATGGCTCCTGGCGGGGTCCCGCCGAGATTTGGGAGAACGCGGGCATCCGCAACGCCCACTGGCAGGAGGTGGGGTTTGGCGATGGCTTTGATACCCTGCCCGACCCGGATAATTCCCGCAGCGGTTACGCCATGGCCCAGGGCGGCGCCCTGTTTCGCTGGAACCTCGATAGCGGCGAGCGACGCCTGATCGTACCTGACCCACCCACAGCCGATACCGATTTGCGTTTTAACTGGAACGCGGCGCTGGCAATCGACCCATTTGATGCCAACACGATCTATTACGGTAGCCAGTTCGTGCACCGCTCCAATGACCATGGTCACAGCTGGGCAACGATCAGCGCTGACCTGACCAGCAACAACCCGGACATGCAGACCTTCAGACAAAGTGGCGGTCTGACTGCAGACGTCACCGCTGCGGAAAATTACACGACGATTGTCAGCATCGCACCCAGCAAATTACAACGCGGGGTCATATGGGTCGGCAGCGATGATGGCCGTGTGCATGTGAGCCGTGATGGCGGTGAAAACTGGACACGCATAGACAGCAAGGCACGCGGTGTGACCGCCGGTGCATGGGTGCCGATGATTGCCCCATCACCGCATGAAGCCGGTACCGCCTTCGTGGTGTTTGATGACCACCGCCGTTCGGATATGGGAACCTATATTTTTCGCGTGGAAGCCTATGGCCAGCGCTGGAAGAAGTTGCCCACCGAGGGTATGAGTGGTTACGCACTGTCCGTGCTGCAGGATGTGGCTGATCCTGACCTGTTATTCGTGGGTACTGAATTTGGTCTGTATTTTTCAGAGGATGGCGGCAATACCTGGACCAGGTTCAAAGCGGGTGTTCCAACGGTTTCTGTTATGGACATGGCTATCCAGGAGCGTGAGAACGACCTGGTGCTGGGTACGCACGGGCGGGCCGTGTACGTGATCGACGATTACAGCGGCTTGCGTGGACTAACTGCGCAAGACTTCAAAAGCCGTCTGAAGATCCTCTCTGCAACTGATGGGCAGCAGTACAATGCCAGTCAGACACCCTCATCGCGCTTCACCGGTTCAGGTGAATTCCAGGCCGAGAATGAACCCTTCGGGGTCATGCTGACGTTTATGGCCAGTGGTAATGACCTGCCCCATCCCGATGAAAAGGCTGAAAGGGCCAGAAAGATCGCCATACGCCAGCAAAGTGCGGCCGATAGAAATGATAAAAATGAAAAGAATGACAAAAATGACAAACTGGCCCTCGTGCCCAAGGTAGCAGTGACGGTCAGGGACACCAGTGGGAGTGTTATTCGCAGCTATAAAAACCCAGTTTACCAGGGTATCAACCGGCTCGTCTGGGCAATGCAGCGCGATGGTATCAGACCGGTCAAAGCCGATACTGACAAGAAGGATGACGATAACAGCCTGCCGCCCGGCCCCCAGGTATTACCTGGTCACTACGAGATCACCCTTTCCCTGGGTGAGACGACGGTAAGGCAACCGATCGAAATCCTGAAAGACCCCCGTAGCCCATATTCTATGGCTGAGCTTGCAATTAATTTTGACACCCGTATGACATTGATGGGCATGCGCAATACTGCCAATACTGCGCTGCGGCAAATCAATGCTGCACGTGACGATGTTGCCACCATCAACGCGCTGATCAGCAAGCAGCTAAGCGAACACAAAGGTGATGAGCTGATCAGTCTTAAGAAACAGGCCGGCGAGATCAAAAAAGGCCTGGACCAACTTGAGAAACTGTACACGGCCCCGGAAAACACCAAGGGCATCACCTATACGGATGACATGGTCAACTCCATGCTGGGCAACGCGGCCTTTTATGTCGGCTCAACCAATGGTGCTCCGTCACCGGCGGCAAGCACTTATCTGCAGATTGCCAAAGCCGCATTGAACAAAGCTACCAACCGGGTCAATGCTTTCATGTCGGGTGACCTGATGACGTTTCGCAGCGCAGTTGATGCCGCGGGTATTGGTTTATTAAATTTTGGTGAGGCCGTGTCGGTGCAGGGGCAGGATGCATCCGGGCATTGATGCTGATGTTTTGCAGGTATAAGATAAAAAAACCAGCATCGCTGGCACAAGCGATTTTGATCAACCGGGAACTCCAATTGTAAGGGTGGGAGATTGTTACTTTGAATATCAAACATTGTATTAAAGTCCAAATAAGCCTTGTGTGCACCTGTCTGGCCTCTGTCGCTTTGGCATATCATCCCGCACCGGTTGATCTTGCCATTAAGGCTCCCCCCAAGTACAGCAGCCTGGCACTGTTGAGCGAGTCAGGCTGGCCTTTGACCATCAAAATGAGTGTTGATTTCCCGGCAGATCAATCCTTTCCAGCCTACGCAATCCAACCGGATTTTCCGTTGCGCGGTAAATGGGGGTTCATCATATTTTCCGACCCGGACGGCTGTCTGAATCCACCCGCACCGTCCTGGCTTGCACCTCCATCACCCGAATGTGATGCCCTCTCCACGCCACTGCCATCGGATGAAACCTACATGGAATTCTGGCCGGATGTCGACCTGCCGGGTGTTGTAGATGATACCGGTAATGCTGACCGCCAGGCTGATCTGGTAGACTCTGCGGGTGGTCGCGGTCCTGAGTTCCAAAAGTGGAATGGCGGCCTGTGTACCCCCGGCACCAATGACTCTGACTGTGTACGCATGGGTCCCGATACCGGTGATGAAACCGTGGACGGCTTTGGTTTTGGGGCCGATGATGACATCACCGGTTTGGTGATCATTGCAGAATATGGGGTTGGACGGGTCTTCGATGAACCTGATTTTGAGTTGGCTGACCCGGTCGGTGCCGTTAATCTCGCCGGCTTGGTGAACAGTGTTTCCTATACGCTCTCGGTCCTGAAAAAAAGCAAAAAAAAGAAGGATAAGGATAATGATAATGATAATGATAAAGACAATGATAAAGACAATGATATAGGGGGCAAACCGGAAACGACGATCACCGAACAGGCGAGGATTTGGGCGCATGTCAACATACCCGCACAATTGGTGCGCAAATTGATCCAGTACGATGCCTGTACCGGTACCATCACCCCGAGCGATCCCGATCCCTGCGATGGTGACAACCTGTGGCGCGTGGATGGCGGTCCTGTTGAAGTACCACCCAACCCGGATTATGATCGCGGTGACGCTGCCGCCATCGACCTTTTGAACGCGACAACTTTCACTTTGAAGGTCTTTCTGGTTGCCGGTCAGGCCCCCAACCGCTTGTTCGACCAGGACGGCGATGGCGATGTCGATGCTGCAGATGCGAGCCTCGCCGGTTACACCCTGCTCTCCAAGCAGAAATCCATCAGGCTGATGCAATTATCTGCTGAGCTGTGTTCCGGTGGTGGTGGTGGCACCTTCGCAGGTGATCTCGACAGTAACAGCGAAGTGCTTGTACCCATAGTCTGCCCGGCCGGCCCCGGCACCATTGGGCGGCCACCACGGTGATGTTCAACCATTGTCTATCTTCCAGGGGCAGCCATTTGGCTGCCTTTTTTTTCCACATTTCTGGCCAGCGCAGCGTCAGAGATTATTGCATTGGCCAGAACCACAGAAGGATTTGCAGGCCCGGCCTGGTCAAAACGCGACAGAAACTGCCGTGCCAATCCCGCGGCTTTGAGCTTGTCACCCCCCCGTTCACAGACCTCAGCGCTGAGCAGGATTGCCCACACGCGCTCCGGTTCCAGGTCTATCCTTGGCTCTGCGTTATCAACTGTTAGCGTTGACCGGATTAGTTCAAGAGCAGGCGCTGTTCGGGTTTGCAGCATGAATAGTTTGGCGAGTCCCAGAGCATAGAGACGGTAAGCATAACCGTGCAACTCATTGGCTTTTCGTAGCTCGGTTTCAGCTTTGAGTAATTCACCCTGTGCCATCCAGCTCAGACCACGCAGGTAGGCGGCTGCCTTATCCTCGGTCCGGTCCGGTTCTGTGGCAGGCAAGGCATGGTTGCTGATTTCTGAGGCCGTGGCCTCAAGTTGCTCATAAGCTTTCATGTGAAGTTCTATCAGACCACGTGCGAACAGGTAACGGGTCGGAACACCCGGTGAAAGACCAACAGCAGACGTGGCCAGTTCGCGGGCAGCAGCCTCATTACCCATCTCAAGTTTCAGCAGTGCACGTATCGAGTGGGCCATGGCCAAACGAATCTTCTCCTCTTTTAACGCGCCGGAATATTCTTCAAGCAAACTATCGGCCGCGACAAAATCACCCCTGGCTGTCAACAGGGCCACCAAAGGAAACAGGGCGTCCAGGCGCTCACTGGCGATGAGCGACTCATCCGCGACGATGGCCGCAAATCCATTCTGCGCAGTCTGGTAATCAGTCTGTAAATAATCAATGGTCGCGAGACTGGCTGCAACCGAGCGCATTTTCGGGTCTATGGCTAGCGCCTTGCCATATTGCACCCGCGCTGCAGCGAATTGACCCTGGTAACGCAGAGAGTCTCCCAGCAAGGTATAACTGTTGGCATCACCAGGCGCTAGTTGCGCATAACGCTCCAGCGCGGGTTGTGCCTGGTCGAATTCACCAGCAGCCAGCAGGTAACCACCCAATGTGCTCCAAATCACCTTGTTCTGAGGTTCTTCGCTGGATAACAGACGCATTTCCCGGATCGCATCTTGCGTCCTGTATTGACCCCAATAGGTTTTAGCCAGCAACTCCCGGGCCTCTATCTCAAACGGGTATTCGCCCAGCAAAGCCTCGTACAAACGCGCCGCTTGGGTATAATCACGGCTGAAAAGGGCCCTGGCTGCCTCGATATAACGTTTTTCCCGATCGGGTATATCCTTAACTTCCAGTGCCTTGCTAATGTTGTTCACCGCCATTTCCGTGCGCCCGGTAGCCGCCTCGATATAGGCCAGGCGATAACGTGCGATTGCAAAATCAGGCGCAAGTTGCAAGGCGGCGCTAAATGACTGTTCCGCCCGTTGGTACTGAAAATTCAGGAAAAACCCCAGGCCGGCCACATAGGCTTCATAGGCCGACAGGTTTCGGGTAGCAAAATCTGCAGCAAAAATATCAACCTGCTCGGTGCGTGGCACCTTCAGACCTTGCTTGACCTGGGCAGCAATCGGTCCGGCTGCGGATAATAGTGTCTGGGGTGTCAGGCCTTCGGTCTGGCGCGCTGACAGGTCCACGCCGCCCTCGGTATCACTCAGACGTGAAGTGACTGAAATCCCCGTCGGTGTTACCAACATTTCCCCACCGAGAATAAAGCCGATACCTACCGCATTGCCACGTTCACCAATCTGACCCATGTCGGTGGCATCACCGATAATGGATTTCAATTTCTGCGGCGAAACCACACGCAAGTAACGTGAACGTGTCAGGTTGTCGCGCACCAGGTTCGCCAAACCTTCAGCATACCAATCCAGCTCCGGGTTTCCGGTCAGGTTCTTAAACGGCATGACAGCGACGATGGGTGTTTTGGTCAGGCTGGTCGGGTGCAGAGCACTCTCTTTTTCAGCCATGTAACCCGACCACACCCACCAACTACCAGCGCCGACCATTACGATCAGTGGTACTGCAATAAGAAACCGGACCCAACGTGGCAGATTTCTGCCCCGCGTTCTGACCACGTGTTTGCCACTGATATCAAAAACCCAGGACAGAATCAAAGTGATAAAAAAGCCCGCAAAAGCAATTGTAACAAGCGCCCTTACGACCCATTCCCCCACATCGAAAGCGGGCAGTAGTACATCCGCGACCTGCAGGACAACCCATGAAACAATAATGTAGCCCACGGCCACACGTATCACATGACGCCGCTTGAGGTCTTCGATAAAACGTTTCAATGCTGAAGTTTGCACGGTCATCTGTCTTCCAGAACGTACAACTGCCATAGATCCTTGCGGGTCATCTGCAGAAATGGACTCATGGCGAGACAACCGGTTTTACCGATGCTTGTTTCGAGGTAACGCATTTCTTCGAACTTGGCCTTTGTGCGCTCCCCTACCGGGGTATCAAGACCGTTTTCACGCATCATTAACACACCCTTGGCACGCAAGGCCAACTCGGTATACAGACGCAGGTAACAGAGCATGTCGACCACTACCGGGCCGGAAAATTTCTGTTTCAGGTCCTGCAGGAAAAGACCGATTCTGGATTCGACAAATTCACCGGAATTGATTTGCTCCAGCAACTGTGCGTCCTCGTCAAAATCAACCTCCAGCCAGGCGTGCATGGAACGCGCACTTTTCCTGAATACAAGCAACAGGATCGGGGGCAACATCAACAAAGTTCCCAGGGTCGCCAAAATCGGCGTTCCGGGGAAATGGTTAAAAACGGAATGCAAGGTGATCGCAACAATAAAACCGGGCGCGTACAACAGCGGGTTGATTTTCATATTGCGTTCCGTCAACGTCTGAGACATCACGGCGAACAGGGCCATCACACCTCCATGCATGATGGCTGTTCCAAAACCACGCACGATCCAAACTGCAATTTGTGCGTGGGACGCCAGATAAAGATAGTAGAAATTTTCTACCACACCAAAACCGGCACCGATGGCAAAACCCAGAATGGCGGAATCGACCAGGAAACCGACACGGTTGCTACGGAAAAGAAATATCATGACCGAGGCCTTCATGCCCTCTTCAAGTATCGGGGCAACGTAGCGTGAATATGTTTGCAAGTTCATATCCAGCACATCAATGGCAAATCCATTGAGCCAATAACCGGTAACCGGCAACAGCGAACCCGCCAGGATGACCCACAAAATGGTGTGAAAACTGACCAGCTTGTAGCTGTCCATGTACAAAAGAACAACGAGGAATATCAACACCGGTAACAAACCCACCGGTGCCCTGATGAGTATATCGGTCAGCATCGCGACCTGTACTGTTGCTTGTCAAAACCCATACACGCTATTTTGCGCGATTTACCCGGCTGTTCACAATATTTTTAGCGATAACATGATCTCATCATCCACCTTGTGACCACTACGGAAGCCAGCAGCATAACCAGCAGATAATGTCATGGCATAGCGATGTGCAAGGGTGAAGCGCAAATCCAGTTGCAGACCTGCCGATGCATAGGTGTGCTGGTCTTTTTTAGATGGGTCGGTCACCAATCCAGCAAAGAAAATGGCAGGCCGAACCCAACTCAGGAAAAACCCCGGCGAACCCACCGATTCAAAACGGATGGGTGGCAGGTTCCATTCCGCCACTGACTTGACAAAATGCCTGGCGCCAATGGCATCGATCTCAAAACCCGGCATACTGTAGAACTCGCGGTAACGCTTGACCTCATCGTCATCCGCGTAATTGTTGCCATAACCGCCAAAATAGTACTTGCTCAGTGGGTTCAGACGGTTGCCACCGGCCACACCTGCCGCATTGTAAAACCATATCGATGAATGCTTCCAGGGCAGTGCAAAACCAAAATCCAGCCCTGCGCGTAACTTGGGTGAGGTATTGTTGTTGGCATGGTCTGCACTGGCTGCCAGGTCCCAGGTCCAGCCCTTTTCGTGGTCTACCGCTCCTTGTGAATGGCGTGTGTTGGTGTAGTTGAACTCGACCTGGCCATGCAAAATATCCTGAAACAGAAAAGCAGAAACGTTCTGGTTACCCGGAAGGGTATCAAGACCGGTGTAGTAGGCGATATCTGCAGAGAAATCCAGCACACGGGGTTTGTCAAAGATCAATGCCTTTTTGTACCCCAGCATGTACGCGTCGCCCTTGCGACTGCGTTCCGTGGGGCCAAAAATATCGTAAAAATCCGCGTAGTTATGCCAATAACGGGCATGCCAGTTCAGCGCCCTGTATTCGGCATCGAAATGCAGGCGTTCATCAGACGCCACACTGTTATCCACTGAGTAAGAAGTACTGATGTCCAGGTTATGCAACTGTGCCGGATCCTGAAACTTCATCGCCCAACCAACGGCAAACTTATCCTGGTAACCCTCAAGAACAGGGTAACCGGATTCGTATTCTAGCTCCCGGTAAGGCCGGTATTTACCCTGGTGGGTAATTTTGTCCCTGTAATCAATCCCCGCCAGCGAGCCGATCACATTCCACTCACCCACTATCGGGTGTTTCTTCGCAATTTCATTGCCCAGGAAAGTAATGGCACTTAGATCCTCCAGTGGTACCGGGTCGATAATCGTGGGCACAAAACCCTGGCCGGTAAACTCAAACACAATCAACGAGCCATCCGCACGGGGGATCGGGCGCAGAAAACCGGTTTCTGCATTACTGACCGCCTCCATATCACCGGATTCGATCTCAAAACGAAATATATTGGAAACCCCGGTAAGAAATGAACTGCCAAACAGGTAATGCCCGTCCGGCGAAAAAACAAAGCCTTCTGGCACCGACGTCACAAAATTATATTCCGCAATGTGTTCCACCTTGCCTTCCAGTAAATCTGCCGTGCGAAATACGCGCAAATATTGCGTGGCATCGATTTCACCCAGCGACAGAGATAACATGCTGCCATCGGGTGAAACATCCAGTTCATACGGCACCTGCCCATAGGGCCAGGTATAAAGCTGGTTCCACTCCTTGTATGGCGGCGGAATCCTGACCAGTGACACGTAGCCATTCAGATGTCGCAAGCCCCAGATCGAACGATCGGCCGCATTGAATGCCAGGTCACCGATACGGGCGTCCTTGATCAGCATACGTTTTTTACCGGTACTGATGTCCACCGCCATCAGGTCACGATAGGCATTGTTATCCGCGGTAAAAAACAGGGTATTGCTCTTTGGGTCCCAGGCCGGTGACGTGACACGATACGTCATTGGCCCCTTGATATCGGTCACGCGTCTGACACTGCCGTCTGCGAATGACATCACCCCGACATGCGCAACGACACCTGGGTAGCGAAAGGCACCGACCATGTTTCGTCCATCATCTGTAATGAATGCACGTGATATGGAGCCCAGTGTTTGCTTTGTCAGTGGTTGGGTGGGCGTAAGCGCTTCTTCGTTGACACGTGCCAGGTTCTGTGTCTGAAAAGCTTTTTCCCAGGCGATCCACTCATCCCACACAGTCGCCAATGGCTTGCCGAATACCTGTTTAAATTGCGACGCATAGTAGCGTTTACTGCCTTCGTCACGTTCCAGCCATTCAATAACCTTCTCAGGCGAGTACACCAATGCAAGATATGAGATAAAACGGGTACCGTAAAGATAGGCGTTGGCACCGGCTTGAAAATCAACACTGGTACCCTCAGAGACGATCCCCAGATTGCTGTAAAAGTGTGCTTTATCCCTGACCATCGCGCGAAATACCATCTCGTCAAACGCACCCTGGGCTCGCCCAAGACCCCCTGACATCCACGTTTCCATGAAGACTGCCGCGCCCTCCAGATACCAACGCGGCACCGTCATACGTGGCGTCGCCAGGTAGTTGTAGAGCATCGATTCCGGGTGTTTGTTGGTCTGGCGCGGCTTGCCGCCAAAAAACCTGCGCCAGCGCTGGTCCTGGGATGTCGCCATATCCATATTGGCCACATGCACCAGTTCATGGTTCATTAACATGAAAATGCGTTCGCTACTGGGCATGGTCTCGAGCGTTCTGCTGGCTGGCGCGATGAAGACCGACACGCCATTGCGGGGTGAAGCAGATGCCCCTGCGTTACCGTAATCACTCAGGTCGGTCAGGATGATGGTGGATTTTTCACGTGGTTGCCAACCGAACAAACGTTTCTGAAAGGCATAGGAGTTTTCAAAATTCCTGACCACGTGTGGCAGCAGGTAGGTTTGGAAAGGGTCAAAATACAGCAAGCGCAGGTTATCGGTTTCCAACACATCCATTTCGAATGGCTTCATGGCTGCGCTCAGCGGCGTTGTGCTGATCATCACCACTGCAAGCAACAAACCAAGTAAGCAATCTTTATGCACCCCACACCTCCCAGTGGCCCAACAAGGTTCTTATTGTGCTTAAAACAGCATACTATGAATTCTGAGTGACTGCTCGGGCCGGGTGGATAAAACCGCCTGCCGGGTGGCAGGCGGTAGTATCCAGGCTATTATCATTTGTTCAGAAAAACAGCCTTCTCTTCCCTCTCAATAAAACGCTAGTTGGCTGAGCCCCTCAGTGCATCACGTGCCATCGCATTGCGGAAAGCGTCACTGGCCAGGGCCGCACGGAAAGCGTCATTGGCCATCGCGGACCGGAATGCATCGCTTGACATGGCACTACGAAAGGCATCGCTGGCCAAGGCACTGCGAAAAGCATCATTGGCCATTGCGCTGCGGAAGGCGTCGTTGCGCAGTGCCGACCGGAAGGCATCGTTGCGCATTGCACTACGGAAAGCATCGCTGCGCAGCGCTGAACGAAAGGCATCGTTGCTCATCGCGCTACGGAAAGCTTCGTTGCGCAAGGCTGAACGGAAAGCATCGTTGCGCATTGCTGAACGAAAGGCGTCGTTGCTCATCGCGTTACGGAAGGCGTCGTTGCGCATTGCGACACGGAACGCATCACTGCGCAGCGCTGAACGAAAGGCATCGTTGCTCATTGCACTACGGAAAGCGTCGTTGCGCATCGCACTGCGGAAAGCATCGCTGCGCATTGCTAAACGGAAGGCATCGTTGCGCATGGCTGAGCGGAATGCATCATTGGACATGGCCGCTGACAAATCAGCATCCTTCGCCAGGGCATCATTCAATGCCGCATCACTGGCCAGGGCGGCACGAAACGCGTCACGAGCGAGGGCGGCACGGAACGCATCGTTGGACATTGCACTACGAAAAGCATCGGTACCCATTACTGTGCGAAAGGCATCATTTGCAAACGCGTTACGAAATGCATCATTGCTCATCGCGCTGCGGAAAGCATCGTTGCGCATCGCCGTGCGGAACGCATCGCTGCTCAGCGCGTTACGGAAGGCGTCGTTGCGCAACGCCGCGCGGAAGGCATCGCTGCGCATTGCTGCACGGAAGGCGTCGTTGCTCATTGCGCTGCGAAAGGCATCGCTACCCAACGCGGTGCGGAAGGCATCGTTGCCCAGCGCGGTACGGAAGGCATCGCTGGCCAAGGCATTACGAAAAGCATCATTGCTCATCGCTGCACGAAAGGCGTCACTGGCCATCGCATTGCGAAAAGCATCACTGGCCATCGCTGACCGGAAGGCATCACTGCGCATGGCGTCCGCAAACGAGGCATCGCTCACCATGGTTTGAAACAGATCGGTCTGCATCAACTTGGATACGGCTTCATCGCCTAGTTGGACGTCATTTGTGGTGATCTGCTCACCGCGATAACGTTCGGCGGGAACAATCGTTCCGGATGCCTGATCACTACCGGCTGGGAAATCATCACCCAGGTAGACAACGCCACCAATCACGACTGCCAGACCGGCTATGATCATCCAGGTTTTTTGATTGTTCATACTCATTTTCTTGCTCCTATTTGGTTTCTATCGTTGAGACCTCGCTTGGTCTCTGGTTCTATTACCACGGCAGAATAAAAAAGTTGGTGGTAAATGAAATTCATTCTACATGGCCCAGCCTGGTTTTCTCTATCAGGGTTGAACCGGCGTAAAACGATAATTCAACCGGCTTGATTTTCAGCCTGTTTTCACCGGAACCATCGTTTTTTGTGGCGATGCGTCTAAAAATTATTTCGTAATGTTGCGGCCCACTGGTAATGATATTGACCGATCCTTTGCCAAAGTTGACTTCATCAGCCTCGCGGTGCAAGCCCGATATATCTTCCAGTGCCAGGTTGCTTGAGGCGAAATCCACATTCAGGGTCGCGCTTCCAGGTGAACCGAAAGTAACATCCATGGCAAACATACCGTCACTTTCGAGTAACTTAACCTCACTGGTCAAAACGGTTGAATTAACGTGAATACTATCGATCAATACACCATTGTCGGCCTCTGGATTCTTGACCATGGTACCTGACATACTGGTCAAATCTTTGGGACTGGAAATTTCAGACCCCGTTTTGTAGATCCCTACCGTTAGTAATACACCAACGGCAACCGCGAGACCTGTGCGCACCCAGAAGGTGGACAACCAGGTTTTAAATAAATCGTACTTGTTACCATGTGCCTGATTGGCAAGTGGCAACCTGATCTGACTGATAATTGCATTTTCCAGGTATTCCGGTGGTTGTTCTTCAGGTACCTGGTCCAATAAACCACCCAATGAACTCAGTTCATCTCGCAATGTGCGTGCTGTAGCGGAATTGGCAAGCAAATGCTCCAGTTCTGCCCGTTCCGTTGCACTCAATTCACCATCGAAGCCTCCGTTGACCAATTCATGTACATGCTCATCGTAGATCGATTTCTCATTCATGACTGTGAATTCCCTGCAGTGTTTTCTTCATCAACTGACGGGCAGAATACAATCGCGACTTCACGGTTTTCTCCGGGATTTGAAGAATTTCGCTGATTTCCGCATAACTGCATCCGGAAAAATGCTTCAGTACAACCACGGTCCTGTAATCTCCATTTAAATGCATCAATGCACCCTGAACCCGTTCACAAATGTTTTCCGCCTCCAGATGCTCTGCAGGGCCTCGCCACGGTGAAGCCTGGCTATCAGCCACAGGCTCCTGATGGCGGCGCTTTTTGACCTGGTTGAGAGACTCATTGATGGCAATCCGGTATATCCAACTGAAAAATTTGAATTTTGGGTCGAAATCGGCAATATGTTTAAACGTCCTGAGGAAGACTGTTTGTGTAATGTCTGCTGCATCTTCCCCATTCCCCAGTATCCGGTAAGCTGCATTGAAAACCGGCCGTTTGTATTGGTTGACCAGTTGAGCCATGGCCCGTCGGTCACCCCGTTTACAGTCATTTACAAGGGCAGCATCGTTGTCCTTATGCATAACTACATTCCATTGCGGAAAAAGTTGGCAGGCGTATTAAAAATACTATCATGAGCGCCCGTAACCCACGATTCAATCGCTTGCAGGTACAATTTCAAATAGTTTGTCAAAGCCCGAATAACTGAATATGTCCTGGATGTGGTGATTCACATTGATTAGTTTGATACCAGATCCGGAACCCATCAATCGCTTGTGTGTTTTAAGTAGCACACCCAGACCGGCGCTGGAGACATACTCGAGCTTTGCCAGATCCAGTACACATTGGCCCTCAGCCTGGTCAAGAAAAGCCTGAGCCTTGACGGCCTGGGCAGCATCCAGACGGCCTTCCAGCATGATTAAACCCTGATCCATAAATTCAATTTCGAACATCAGACTACTTCCTGTCGACGATAAAGGTGATTCTGCTCTGCCGATTGCGATATTCATAATGTATGGAATCAACCATTTTAAGCACCAGGTACAAGCCCAGACCACCGGGTGTACGTTCCTCCAGTGGCGCATTCACATTTACCGGTCCCGCGCTTCTGGGATCAAAGCGTGCAACATCATAATCCGTCAGACTGACTTCTACACCATGCTCATGAGGCATCATCTGCAAAAGGATATCCTTGTCAGATTCAGTGTTGTAGGTGACCATATTGACGAACAACTCCTCGGTTGCCAGATCGACGACATGACGCATGGCGGGTGGCATATCATGCCGACTGAAGAATGATTCGGTCATTGTGACAATGTTTTTGATTTCATCAAAGCTTCGTTTGAATTTTTGTTGCATATTTTCCTCACTCACTATGATTGCGGTTCACGGCGAACCAAAACCATGGTTATATCATCGGCCTGTGGGACAGTTTCAGCAAACGTCTTAACGGCCTTCAGTAATTGAGAACTAAGCCCGGACATTGGCAAATGATGCCATGCCTTGAAAACATCGGCGACCCGTTCTTCGCCAAATTCCTCCCCCTCAGGATTGTTGTATTCGTACACGCCATCAGAAATCAACGCCAGTATGTCGCCGGGTTCAAGCTTCAAACTGGCAGATTCGGTTTGCGCATCAATGTTCATGATACCTACCGGGAAGTTTGTGGGTTTGTACCAATCACAAATTGAACTCGCAGCTCGGAAGTGCAGTATCGGCCCCTGCCCCCCCGAGTGATAGTTTACCCAATGCGTCACGGGATCGAGAAATCCCATAAACGCAGTAATGAACCTGTCGTCAGGCAAGTCTTCAGACAATTGATTATTGACATGCATATAGGCATGATCAAGATCAGCACCCAGACGGAAAGAGACACGCAACATGGCCTGCATCTGCGTCGCTGATAAAGCCGGACCGAAACCATGCCCGGTTGCATCACCAAGTAACATAAACAAGCGTCCATCCAGTAATGCGAGGTCATAGAGATCACCACCGGTATGGTCAGTTGGCTGGAAATGGCCATGCAGGTCATAACCCTGCACCCTCGGCATGCTATCCGGCAAGGTGCTCAACTGGATATCACGTGCAACTGCGACTTCCTGACTCAATACCGCATTGGCCAGCAGTTCGTCGGTCATATAGGCATGTTGGATTGCTACCGCGGCCTGTGCCGCAAGTGCCGGACCCACCCATTCATCGTGCTCGTCAAATTGGCACTTTGCCGCACCCAGCCACTGCATCACCCCCAAAAGGGCATCATCCTCACCAAGGATGGGTACATTCAGCAGGGAACGTGTTTCGCCACCAGGTATTTGTAACGGGTGTTGTTTGAACAGCCCATCCGTGCGGCACTCATTGATATTACTGATGACAAGTTCCTGTGCACAGCGTCCGGCCCAGCCCTCGCCCGGCAGGAGACTGTCCGGCTTGTCACTGGCCGGGACAACTTTGACGAGTTGTCCACTGGCCCGGTCCAAAAGCCACAGGACACCCGTCTCTGCCACGATGGCGACTTTGCCGACCTCGATAATTTCCTTGAGCAATTCTGGCATGGACTCTGGAGAAGCCAGCCGATGCATGATCTCCAGAATACTGACCAGTGATTCCCGGCTGATTTCATTCGCTTGCTCAAAATGCTGCATGCTGCCACCCTCTTTTGATTTTTCCCGTCAATATAACAGACATACGATGGCTCGGTTATTAATCAGGAGCTTGAATGCATCAGCATTGAGTGTTGTCAAAGATCATTTCAGGACAATTCCCCATCCTGGAACAGGGTCCGGGTTAACCATGATTCCGTCTCCAGCCAGGTGTTAACGGCCTGTCCAGCAAAACAGGATAAATGATCAGGTATCAAGAGCATCGGTGACCAGGCTGCGTAACAATGCGAGCAGATAATCGATATGTTCGACATGCGTGCGAAAATGTAACACCGCCAGTCGCAGTACGAAATGACCGTTCATCATGGTAGAGGTAATGAACACCTTGCCATCGCGCTGTACGGCCCCGATAAGTTTTTGATTGAACGCGTTGGCATCACCCCGGGCTGGCAGATACCGGTAAGTCACCACCGACAAATCAGGGTACGGACCCAGTTCCCAGCCGGGTTCATTTTGCAGTTGCTCATAGAAATAACGCGCCAGCCAGATTTTTTCCGACAGGGCCGCACGGAACGCGGACAAACCGAACAAACGCAGCGGTAGCCACAAACGCAATCCACGGAACGGCCGGGTCAGTTCCAGTGACAGGTCTGCTGGTGAATACGCACCTTCTGTCGTCTTCACATCCTGCATGTAATCAGCATGGTAGGTCTGTGCCCGGGCCAAGTAGTTGACATCCCTGATCAAAACGGCCCCGGACCCATACGGCAGGAAAAGACCTTTATGGGGGTCCAGTACCACCGAATGCGCCTCGCCCAGGCCATGCAGCACTGCTCCGCCCTCTGCGCACAAAACAAAGAATCCACCGTAGGCAGCATCGACGTGCAACCACATATCATGCACCCTGGCGATCTTGGCAATCGCTGCAATGGGATCAACAGCCCCGGTATCCGTGGTTCCAGCCGAAGCGGTTATCAACCAGGGCCGTAAGCCCGATGCCAGGTCCTTAAGGATCAGTTGCTGCAGTGCCTTATCGTCCATCCTGAACATCTCATCCATTGGCACCAGGCGTTTTTTGCACTCGTCCAGACCCGCGGCACGCAGGGCTTTATTTACACAATGATGGATATCAGAGGTCATGTAAATGCAACTGTTTTCAATGTCACGTGCCAGAATACCCATAGTTTCCCGTGCGGTTACGATGGCCGTCAGGTTGGCAATACTTCCACCGGATGTCAGATCACCACCGGCCGTAGCTGGCAGACCGACAATTTCACACATCCATCGAACCAATTGCTGTTCCAGCCTGGCAGCACCCGGCGAGGCGAATGCCACGCCTGCATAGCGATTGCTGACATCTGCCAGAAAATCACCCAGCGCTGACGGGTAAAGACCACCTCCCGGGATATAACCCATGAGTCCGCCAGATGCCGCGTTGACGCCGTCCTGGTCAACTGCCGTAGCAAGCAGTTCCAGCAAGGCTGCCATCTTGCCCGGATGTTCATCAAAGGGTTGTTCGAGCAATGTGCTACGCTGTTCATCGGTCACAAAAGCTTGCAAATCCCCAAGCCTGGCCAAAAAGGACTCAGCATAAGCAGTGGCCTGGCTGGTTAAATCTGCGCGTTCCCCCTCAGAAGGTTCAAGCCTTGCCGAGTCGCGTTGTAGCTGTTCAATTTTTTTGAGCATATAAAAGCAATCCATTGTCTATCGAGCATTGTTATTCATCAGGTCACAAAGTTATTATCAACATATTATTCCAGATTACAGTACGCAAGGCTCAAAGAATGAATCAACAGGCTATTGGCAATATGTTTCGTGCAGAGATTGAAAACCTGGTTGAGCAACTGCAGTCTGCGCTGAGTGATGTCATACGCAGCACGGATGACCGCCCTACACTGACCATCGGTGCTGAAACCGCGTTGCAGGAATTAACGGAACCACTACCGCGAACGGGTTGTGGTGCCCGCCAAAGTATTGAAAAACTTCTGGAAATGAATGCCAGGGCTGCTGCCAATACCGGCGGACCCAAATGTTTCCATTTTATTATCGGTGGCAGCACACCAGCTTCCCTGGCAGCCGACTTACTCGCCACTGCATTCGAAACGGTGACCTATACCTGGGTTGTCTCACCGGTCGGCGTGCAAATGGAGGTCCAGGCTCTGAACTGGTTGAAGGAACTGTTTGGTTTGCCTGAAAAGATGGCCGGTGTCATGGTAACCGGCGCCACGATGGCCAACTTCGTGGGGTTGGCCTGTGCACGTCAATGGTGGGGAGAACAACACGGTCTCGATATTTCCGCAACTGGTATGGCTGGTGCGCCCCAGATGCCCGTATTGACTTCAGGATTCGTCCACGCAAGTACCCTCAAGGTTATGGCGCTCCAGGGTGTAGGACGTGACAATGTTCAGCAATTCCGGCGTGATGAATTTGGACGCATCGACCTGTCCGCCATGCGTTTGGCGCTGGAGGCATTGCATGGTCACCCAGCCGTTGTCATTATCAATGCGGGCGAGGTCAATACGGGCGAGTTTGACCCGGTCAGAGAGATGATGGTGTTGGCACGCCGGCACAACTGCTGGGTTCACGTCGACGGTGCATTCGGATTATTTGCCCGTGTCTCGCCACGTATCGCCCATTTCGTCAAGGGCGTTGAACAAGCTGACTCCGTCACCGTTGACGGGCACAAATGGCTAAACGTACCGTTCGACTCAGGCTATGCCTTTGTCCGGGACCGCTCTTTAATGACACGGGCCTTCCGCTACTCTGCCGACTACCTGCCGCCTGAGGATGATCCACGACCCACACTGGGTGCGATCGGTCCTGAAAGCTCACGCCGTGCACGCAGTTTTGCGGTATGGGCCACACTAAAAGCCTATGGCCGTGATGGTCACCGGCGTATTGTGGAACACTGTCTGGATATCGCCCAGCATTTTGCAAGCCAGGTTGAACAACACAAGCAGCTTGAACTAATGGCCCCGGTCAATCTGAATATCGTGGCATTTCGATTCAATCCGGGGGGTATGAGCAATGAGAGGCTGGATGAGATCAACCAACGCCTCGGTGAAGCCGTGCTGAGTGATGGACGCTTCATGGCAGGAACCTCAAGGATTGGACCACGGACGATTTTCAGACCGGCTTTTTCGAACTGGCGCACGCGTAATGAAGACGTTGAGGAATTTGCCCGCGTGGTCGTTGAACTGGGCCTGGCTCTTTTATGAATGCAACAGGGAAAACCATTGCGATAGCTGGCAACATCGGCACGGGTAAATCCTCGCTGGTTGAATTCCTTACACGTACCTATGGCATTGAACCCTTCTATGAACCCAATGAAGAAAACCCTTATTTACCTGACTTCTATCAGGATATGCAGCGTTGGTCTTTTCACTCGCAATTATATTTCCTCAGTAACAAGTTTCGCATGCATCAGCAACTGGAAAAACACGGCGGGGTCGTCGTCCTGGACAGAACGATTTATGAAGATGCGGAAATATTTGCAACCGCATTGCACAAGATGCGAAAATTTAATGGGCGTGATTGGGATACGTACTGGGGTTTCTACCAGGTTATCCTCGATGCAATCCGCCCGCCTGACCTGATGATTTACCTGAGATGTTCAATACGCACCCTGCGCCGGCGTATCCACCTGCGTGGCCGCGTCATGGAACAGGGCATCCCGCTCTCTTACCTGAGACGCCTGCAACAACTCTATGAGAATTGGCTGTTGAATTACACCCTCAGCCGGGTTCTGGTCCTGGAAACGGACAAGCTTGATTATATCAATGACATGATCGACTGCCTCGACGTAATGGAAAACGTCGAGGCTCTGTTGCCGGCAACACTGAAACGGCCAGGTGAATCTTAAGATTTTTTCAGTCTTCCACCGGTGTATGGCAGAAGACATTCAACTTGTTGCCGTCCAGATCTCTGAAGTAAGCCGCGTAGAAACCTTCAACCCGCGGTCCCGGTGCCCCTTCATCCGCAGCGCCCAGTTGCAGGGCACTTGCGTGGATCTCCTGAACCTTGTCAATCGAGTCCGCCACCAGGGCAATCATGGTTCCATTGCCAACACTGGCGGCGTTGCCGTCATATGGCGTGGTCACTGAAAAACCGGGCTGATCGGGCGCAACGGCCCAGGCTACGAACCTGCCGGGTTCTTCCATAAATCTTTGCGCACCGAGACCGGCGAATATCGCATCATAAAAGGCGACAGCCCGGTCAAGATTATTGGTTCCCACTGTAACATAACCGATCATCGTTCTTTCCTTTCCTGGATGCTGGTTTGTTTATTGCTTTTAATTTATTCACGAACCGATGAGCATATCATGAATATAATTTCATTACTTATTGATTTTAAACATTAATATTTTATCAAAACTGGCTATAGACAAATCGCCAAACTGGCTATAGACAAATCGCCAAACTGGCTATAGACAAATCGCCAAACTGGCTATAGACAAACCACCAAACTGGCTATAGACAAACCGCCAAACTGGCTATAGACAAACCGCCAAACTGGC